>DTXR01000326.1 GCA_012962365.1 Chromatiaceae bacterium
CAAGATCTGTGGAGATCTGCCCCAGCATGTTGGGCACGTTGCTGTTCACCACCACCAGGCGCGGGTTGTCACCACGGGGCAGGTTGATCTCGGGGAAGTTCACGGAGTTGATGACATTGCCATCTTCCAGCCAGGCGCGTATCTCCTCCGCCACCATGATGGCACAGTTCTCCTCCGCCTCGCGGGTGGACGCACCCAGGTGGGGCAGGGTCAGGCAGCGGGGATGATCCTTGAGCAGGTTGCTGGGGAAATCACACACATAGGCATACAGCTTGCCATCATCCAGGGCTTTGACCACGGCTTCGTCATCCACGATCCCGTTGCGCGCAAAATTCAACACGACGGCATTGTCCGGCATGAGCTTGATGCGTTCCTCGTTGATCATGTTGGCAGTGTGCTCATTCAGCGGCACGTGGAAGGTAACAAAATCAGACCGGGAAAGCAGGTCATCAATAGACAAAGCCTGCTCCACGTCGGCCTTGAGCTTCCAGGCGGATTTCACGGTGATGGACGGGTCGAAGCCCACCACGTTCATTCCCAGGTCGTGGGCAGCATTACATATTTTTACACCGATGGCGCCCAAGCCAACCACCCCTAGAGTCCGGCCGGGCAGTTCGAAGCCGGCAAAATTCTTCTTGCCGGCTTCCACGGCCTTGGTGATCTCGGCGTCCTCGCCTTGCAGAGACGCGGCAAACTTCCAGGCGGGCCCGATGTTACGTGCCGCCATGAGCATGCCGGCAATGACCAGTTCCTTCACCGCATTGGCGTTGGCGCCGGGGGCATTGAACACGGGAATGCCCTTCGCGGTCATCTTGTCCACGGGAATGTTGTTTACACCCGCACCCGCACGGCCGATGGCCTGTACGGTTTCCGGAATCTCCATGTCATGCATCTTGTAAGAGCGTAACAGGATGCCATCAGGATGGGCTATTTCCGAAGCGACTTCATAGGCGTCACGCGGCAGACGGTCCAAGCCGGCGGCGGAGATATTGTTCAGGGTGAGAATCTTGTACATCTTTATCGGTCCTGCTCAAGCATTTCGCTGTTCAAAATCGCGCATGAATTCAATCAGCGCCTGTACGCCTTCTTCCGGCATGGCATTGTAGATGCTGGCGCGCATGCCGCCAACGGATCGGTGCCCCTTGAGGCTCTTCATGCCTTTTGCGGCAGCCTCTTCCAGGAACTTGCCATCCAGCGCCGGATCAGCCAGGGTGAAAGGCACATTCATCCAGGAACGGCAGTCCGGATCCACAGGATTTGCGTAAAAATCAGAGGCATCGATGACAGCGTAGAGTTCTTCGGCCTTGCGCTCGTTGATCACCGCCATGGCATCCAGGCCACCGTTGTCCTTGAGCCAGCTGAACACCAGGCCCGCCAGATACCAGCCGAAGGTCGGCGGCGTGTTGTACATGGAATCGGCATCGGCGTGAATCCGGTAATCCATCATGGCCGGGCAGGAATCCGGTGCATGGCCGATGAGGTCTTCGCGGATGATGACCAGGGTCAGTCCGGCAGGGCCGATGTTCTTCTGAGCACCGGCGTAGATGATGCCGAACTTCGATACGTCGATGGGCCGGGACAGGATGGTGGAAGACATGTCTGCCACCAGAGGAACATCGCCGGTATCCGGGACATAGGGGAACTCCACGCCCTGGATGGTCTCGTTGGGCGTGTAGTGCACATAGGCTGCATCCGCAGAAAAATTCAGATCGCTTTCCGCCGGCGCCCTGAAATCAGCAGCGGTATCGGCGATGACGTTCACCTCACCGTAACGCTTCGCCTCGGCGATGGCCTTCTTGGACCAGCTGCCGGTATTGATGTAATCGGCCCTGCCCGTGCGTCCCATGAGATTCAGGGGTACCATGGCAAACTGGCTGGAAGCACCCCCCTGCAGGAACAGCACCTTGTAGTGGTCAGGAATCTCCATCACCTCGCGCAGGTCGGCTTCTGCCTGGGCGGCAATGCTCATGAACTCCTTGCCGCGATGGCTCATCTCCATCACCGACATGCCAGCGCCATGCCAGTCCAGCAGTTCATCCTGTGCCTGTTTCAATACCTCTTCGGGCAGCGTGGCGGGGCCAGCGCTGAAATTGTAGATTCGTGACATTGTGGGTTCCTGTTTAGGTTGCTGCGATAGATCTCTGTATTCCCGTAGACGCAGGTCGCGCAAAACCCAGCGTGCCCGATCAAAACTGTTGGGTGCGACTTCATGGTTTTAGCCAACCTACGGCTCCGGTGTTTCGTTTTCCCCGTCTTCGTCGAGCATCTCGATGCGGGCTATGCCGATGAGCTTTTCCTTCTTGCTCAGGGCAATCATCTTCACGCCCTGGGTATCACGCCCCATGCGCGAAACGTCGCTGACGCGGGTACGCACCAGGGTGCCTCCATCGGTGATGAGCATGATTTCATCGTCTTCATCCACCAAAATGGCGCCGATCTGCTGACCATTGCGTTCCGAGGTACGAATGGAGATCAGACCCTTGCCGCCACGGCCCTTGACCGCAAACTGGCTGATGTCGGTGCGCTTCCCATAGCCGTTTTCGCACACGGTCAGCACATCTCCCTCGGTGGCAACCACCAGGGAAATGACCCGTTGGCCCTTGTCCAGACGAATGCCACGCACACCGGCGGCGGTGCGTCCCATGGGACGCACGGCAGATTCGTTGAAACGTACGGCCTTGCCGGCAGAGCTGAACAGCATGATGTCCTGGCTGCCGTCCGTGATGTCCACGCCCACCAGCTGATTGTCATCGCGCAGATCGAC
>DTXR01000327.1 GCA_012962365.1 Chromatiaceae bacterium
CCAGGATATCCAGCAGTGAATTTCCCCCCAGACGATTGGCGCCATGCACAGACACACAGGCGCATTCCCCCGCCGCGTACAAACCCTGCACCACTTCTTCCGGGCCATGATGCGCCGGTGTCACGACTCGCCCGAACCGGTCGGACGGAATGCCGCCCATGACATAATGAGCCGTGGGATACACAGGCATGGGGTCGAAAGCGGGGTCCACGCCTAGGAAGATCTTGCTGATTTCCCGAATACCCGGCAAGCGTTTCGCCACCACGTCCTCCCCCAGATGATCGACCTTGAGCAGCACATGATCCTTGTCGGGCCCACAACCCCGGCCTTCACGCACCTCGGTGACGATGGCCCGTGCCACCACATCGCGGCTGGCCAGATCCTTAGCCGTGGGCGCATAGCGCTCCATGAAGCGCTCACCCTCGCTGTTGATGAGGTAGCCACCCTCGCCGCGGGAAGCCTCGGTGATCAGCATTCCCCGCCCGGCGACGCCGGTGGGATGAAACTGGAAGAACTCCATGTCCTGCAACGGCACACCTGCGCGCAACGCCATGGCCATGCCGTCACCGGTGTTGATATGTGCGTTACTTGTGGTGCGGAAAACCTGACCGCAGCCGCCTGTTGCCAACAGGGTTGCGCGGGCATTCAGAACCATGGGTTCGCCAGTGGCAATGTTCATCACCAGGGCGCCGGTCACGCCGCCTTCATCGTCCTGTAGCAGGTCGATGGCAAAGTATTCGGTGAAGAAATGGCTGCGTGCCTTGAGGTTCTGCTGATACAGGGTATGCAAAATGGCATGTCCCGTGCGATCTGCTGCTGCGCAGGTTCGCGTGGCCTGTTCCTTACCGAAATGACGGCTCTGTCCACCGAAGGGGCGCTGGTAGATCTTGCCGCTCTCCAGCCGGGAAAAAGGCACACCGTTGTGCTCCAGCTCATAGACCGTGGGGATGGCTTCGCGGCACATGAACTCGATGGCATCCTGGTCACCGAGATAATCCGAACCTTTGACGGTATCGAACATGTGCCAGTGCCAGCTGTCATCATCCACATTGCCCAGCGCCGCATTGACGCCGCCCTGGGCTGCTACCGTATGCGAGCGCGTGGGAAATACCTTGGAAACAACTGCGACCCGAAGATCCGCCTTGGCCAGCTGCACCGCTGCATTCAGCCCGGCGCCGCCGGCCCCAATGATAAGCACATCGAAATTTCTGTGTATCAGACTCATAAAACGCCCATCAGGATGGAAAGCACCCACAAGCCGCAGGTGAGCAGAAAAATAAACACGGCCGCGAGCACCGCGAGACGCAAGCCCGGCGGCTTGATGTAATCCAGAATCACATCCCGTACGCCGATCCAGGCATGCAGCAACAGGGTGAGAAAAAACAGCGCCGTGGCCAGCCACATGCCCAGGCCCGCGACCCAGATCTTCAGTGTTTCGTGGTCTGCCGGAGGAGCGACGATCAGCCGGGCAAGCACGTAAACGATATATGCCGCCAGATAGAGCGCACTGGCGCGCTGCCACATCCAGGCACGGAAACCGGACAGTTGCCGGCTCATGACAAGCCCCACAGCAGCAGCAAAGCCACTACTGGAGACACCACCAGCACCGTCCAGGCCGATTGGCGGTACCGGGGCGCCTGCACGCCGACATGCACATCGATCAGCAGATAGCGGATACCAGCGAAGAAATGGTGCGCCAGCGCCCAAAGCAGCAGAAACAGCCCTACCTTCACCAACGGCTGCGCTAACTGGCCTTGCACCTGCAGAAAACCATCCTGACCGGATAGGGCGGCTGACATCAATGCCACCAGGAAGGGGATAGCCATAAACAACAGCACGCCTGCTGCGCGGTGGGCAATCGACATGATGCCTGCCACCGGCAGTCGGATCTGCAGCAGGTTGAGAAACACGGGTCTGGAGTGATGGGTCATGGTTATCTTGGTTACAGCTCTTGCTGACCTGACAACATAACAGATTC
>DTXR01000328.1 GCA_012962365.1 Chromatiaceae bacterium
ATACTGTTCACCCGTAGCGATGGCAAAGTCTTCCGGTTCTTTCTGTTGCAGCATCGACAGCTTGTACTTTGGTCTCAAGCTTGAGGTCACCACCGCGCAGCTCTACTTTGGTGGCCTTTAGAATGCCATTTTCAATCGGCCCTTCCGCCTCAACTTTGACACCATCTTTGAGTTCCAGGTTGGTTGGCTGGAAGACCACATTTGGACCTGAAGCATCAACTTCCTGTCCCTGAATCTTGAAACTGGCGTTTGAAACAAAGTCAGTGATCAAACCTTCGATGCTAACCTTGCTGACGTTACTGCCGAAGCCTTCGTCTTCCTTTTCAATCTTGCCATTGGCATCTGCCAGCACTGTTGTGCCATCAAAGGTACCTTTGACTTCCACGAACAACCCGTCGACCAGCTCTGCTTCAGTCATATCCTTGAACTCAGTCGTAGCGAGATAGGCAATGGGCGTCGTACCCAAGGTGAAGGTTCTGGCAGTTTTATCCAACGCCTGGACAGTACCCTTGATTTCAACCTCGACACTGTTAACAAAGACAGATTTCTTTTCCACACGAGTAGCGCTGATCACACCGGTGCTATCGACAAAACCGCTGACTTCGAGCACGTCATTTGGCAACAGGTCACCATAGCTGGTTTTGTCAAAAACTGTCGTGGTCTTGTCCACCACAATGGTTTGCCCCAGTATGACGAAGGTTTTGGTCTGAACCGACTGGTCTTCGACAATCGGCCCCACTACCGGCCCTTCGATCGAATCATCGTACACAACACTGACAGCTGTTCCGCTATTACCGGAGCTGTCGATATCAGCAGTTACTGTCACGACCATACCCAGCTGCAACTCATTTTGCGTTGCACTTGAATTGAAGTCCACGGTGATCGCCGCACCACCCGTTTCAAATTCAATACCGTTGACAAAGATACTGCCGAAACCGGTGATGACGCCACTGGTTGTGGTACGCGTGATACCTGTTCCGCCGATACCCCCTCCGCCTCCGCCACTACCACCACAGGCGGTCAGCAACAAAGCCAGGCCGGCTGTTGTAACAAATTGTTTGAGATTAAAGCTGTTCATTGCTTTCTCCTCCAGAGAAGTTCTCATAACAATAGACGCCGACACTCATTTGTCGGTGAC
>DTXR01000329.1 GCA_012962365.1 Chromatiaceae bacterium
CATGGGAAATGACGGTGCGCACTCCCTGCTGGAATTACGTGAAGCAGGTGCCCGGACCATCGCCCAGGACGAAGCAAGCAGTGTTGTCTGGGGCATGCCCGGCGCGGCGGTAAAACAGGGCGCGGCAGAACAAATTTTGCCGCTGGAAAAAATTCCCGCGACGCTGGTCTACCTGCTGTCCGGCAAGGGAAAAACCAAACCAGCCTCAAGCTCTTTGCAAAGAATGCAAGCAGCGACGGCCCCAAGCTTTTCATAATCAACCACAGGAGAACAATATGAATATTATGGTAGTAGACGACAGCCTGGCAATGCGCCTGATCGTCATGAAGACCCTGCGCGAAGCTGGCTATGCCGGACACGACATTGTCCAGGCAGCCGATGGCGCCAAGGCATTGGAAGCCATCAAGGAAGATGAACCGGATCTGGTGCTGTGCGACTGGAACATGCCCAACATGACCGGCCCTGAGTTACTGGAAGCTCTCAAGGATGAAGGCATCAACCTCAAGTTCGGCTTCGTCACCACAGAGGCATCCGAGGAAATGCGCACCAAGGCCACCGAACTGGGAGCCCGCTTCCTCATCGCCAAACCTTTCACCCCGGAATCCTTCAAGGAAAAGCTGGACCCCTATCTAAACTAGGAGTATGAAACCATGTCGAGTATCCCCTTACCCAAGCCCGTAGAACTTCAACAGATGCTTGCCATGATGTATGGCAGCGACCTCAAGGCAGAGCCCGGCGATCCTGTACCTGCTACGCCAGGCAACAAATCCCTGGTTGCACTCTATGTAGATGACGAAGATGCCCCCGTAGCAACCTGCTCGGTGGACTACAACTTCACCGCGTATGCAGGGGCATCACTCACGAAGATCCCTCTGGGCACGGCAAAAGAATGTGCCGACACCGGTGATTTTTCCGAGATCATGGTCGGCAATGTGCATGAAATTATGAATATCTGCTCGCGGCTGCTGATGAACAGCGACAGTCCTCATCTGCGCCTTCTGACGCTTTACAATTCACCTGATGAATTGCCGGAAGAGGTACAGGAACTGGTGCAGGCACCACCGGCTGTGGCAGATTTCAGCATTTCCTTCGCCAATTATGGCGATGGCGGAATATCGTTCCAGTCGCTGGTTGCCTGATGCAGCAGGTGCAGGGCTGTTACAGGACTGCCTTGGGATAGGATCCCAGCACCTTGTACATGCCCGCCTGCTTTTCCAGGGCGGCAAGCGCCTGGGCAACATGGGGTTCATCCTTGTGGCCATCCACATCGATGAAAAACACATAATCCCAGACGCCGCGCCGTGAAGGACGGGATTCGATGCGGGTCATGCTCACCCCGTGCTCGGCCAGCGGCTCCAGCAGACGGTGCAGGCCCCCCGCTTCGTTGCGGGTGGAAATCAGCAGGCTGGTCTTGTCCTCACCCGATGGCGGCACCTGCTGGTTACCAATAATGAGAAACCGGGTGGTATTGCCCGGTTCATCCTCGATATTGTGCGCCAGCACCCCCAGGTTATAGATTTCACCGGCGGTTTCACTGGCAATGGCCGCCGCTTTCGGGTTCTCCCGGGCGATGGCCGCTGCCTCGGCATTGCTGCCCACAGCAACGCGCTCCACGTTGGGCAGATGCCGATCCAACCAGCCCCGGCACTGAGCCAGGGACTGCTGGTGAGAATAGAGCCTGTCGATGTCGCCCAGGGACGCCGCATTGGACAGCAGGTTGTGATGAATACGCAGGGTCACTTCGCCACAGATCTGTAGAGGCGAGCTGAAGAACATATCCAGAGTATGACTGATGACACCTTCCGTGGAGTTTTCCACCGGCACCACACCGTACTGGCAGTTGCCAGCTTCAACTTCCTGGAATACATCCGAAATGGAACCCAGGGGAGTCGTGGTCACGGAATGACCAAAGTGCTTGAGCGCCGCTGCCTGTGTGAAGGTGCCTTCCGGCCCCAGAAAAGCGATATTCAGCGGGTACTCCAGCGCCAGGCAGGCTGACATGATCTCGCGAAACAATCTGGCCATTTCCTCAGCATCCAGGGGCCCTTTGTTGCGCTCCTTGACCATGCGCAACACCTGAGCCTCGCGCTCGGGACGGTAGAAAACCACTTCGCCACCGCTTTGCTGCTTGATGCGGGCAACCTCAGCCGCCGCTTCCGCCCGGGCATTGATAAGGTTCTGAATCTCCTCATCGATGGCGTCGATACGCTCGCGAATGGCGTTGAGTTTTTCCGCTTCAGTCATGCAGCCTGCTCCTTACGCTCCACAGCTGAGGCAACGCACGGACAACACGCCTTCCACACCGGCGATCTTGTCCATCACGGCCTGTTCCGGCTTTGCTTCCAGATCGATCAGGGTAACGGCGATATCACCCCGGGACTTGTTGAGCATGTCCACGATGTTCAGGCCGGCCTCGGCAAGATCTGTGGAGATCTGCCCCAGCATGTTAGGCACGTTGCTGTTCACCACCACCAGGCGCGGGTTGTCACCA
>DTXR01000330.1 GCA_012962365.1 Chromatiaceae bacterium
CAAGGATATCCAGTTCGATCGTCGCTCCCGCACCTAGTTGTGGCTGGTGTTTGTCATCCTGGCTGTGGTAACAGGGTACACCGTCTTTGAGACCATCTCGCCGACTGGTATTCTCAGCCGTGCGTTGATCTATGGGCCGGGGGTGGCGCTCATCTGGGTGGCATTGCTGTTGCTGTTCGAGATCTTCTTCTCCCGCCGTGCCTGGTGCCGCTATGCCTGCCCCATCGGCTTGACTTACGGTATTGTCGGTGCCACTTCGCCATTCAGCGTACGCTACAAGTTGCCCAACTGCTTCCATGAAGCAGAATGCCGCAAAGTTTGCCTGGTACCCCATGTGCTAGACACCGTACTCAAGGGCCGTGCCCAGGGTATGGAAGTGGACATCGGCGCGGATTGTACGCGCTGTTTCCGTTGTGTGGATGCCTGTCCCACGGGAGCGTTGAGCATCCAGTATAAGGGACTGGGAAAATAGGGAGGCTGTGATAACCTTGCGCATCCAGTGTTTCGGACAACAATGACATGGCTATGATTGAATTTCAGGGTGTCACCAAGCGCTTTCGGCGGGTGGAAGTGCTCAAGGGCATCGATCTGCAGATCGAGCGCGGTGATCGCGTCGCGCTGGTGGGCTCCAATGGCGCGGGCAAGACTACAATGATCCGCTGCCTGCTGGGAGAGTACCAGTGTGGCGGCAAGGTGGTCGTCGATGGGCTGGAGCCGCGCCAGCACCGGACTGAGGTGCTCAAACATGTGGGCTTCGTGCCCCAGATTTCCCCTCCATTGAAAATGCCTGTCGGGCAACTGATTCGTTTTGCAGCAGGTGTCTGCGGCAGCGATCCGGACAATATGGTTGCGGTAGCGCAAAAGCTGGGTCTGGATATTCAGAAGATACGTCACCAGCCCTTCAACAAGCTTTCCGGTGGCCAGAAACAGAAGATGCTCATCAGTATCGCCCTGGGCAGGGAATGCGCGTTGCTGGTGCTGGACGAGCCGGCAGCCAATCTCGACCCCGAGGCACGGCACATCTTCTTCCAGCTACTCGAAGAAAAGCGCGACAAGGCAGCCATGATCATTTCCAGCCACAGGCTGGACGAGGTGGCTTCCCTGGTGAACCGGGTGGTGGAGATGGATCAGGGTGAGATTGTGCTCAACGACCACGTGGCCGACAATGTGAATATGACCAGTATGCTTCGCTGCCGCCTTACCCTGACACGACCCAGTAAGGCCTTTGCCCAGACAGTTGCTGAGTGGGGTTTCCAGGATGTGCAGGAGCAAAGCATCTGGGAAGGACGGGTTGCCGGCCCGGATCGTTTGCGCTTCCTGGGCATGCTCTCCCGTTACGCCGCCATACTGAAGGGCATCCACCTTGACGAGGCACAGGGTGCGTAACCTCGCCGTCATCCTGTGCCTGTTGTTGCTTGCGGGCTGTTCAGGTGAACCGGAAACCGGGCCAGGCAAGGTGCGTTGGGATCGGGAGATCTGCGTGCGCTGTGCCATGGCGGTTAGTGATCACAATTATGCCGCCCAGATACGTGGCGGCCCTGTCGGGCAGAAAAGCACACTCTACAAGTTCGATGATATCGGTTGTGCAGTGATCTGGCTGGATCAGCAGCCCTGGAAGGATAATCCTGCTGTAGAAATCTGGGTAACCGACTATCGCAATGGTGATTGGATCGATGCCCGCAAAGCATGGTATGTCACCGGCAAGATCACGCCCATGGCCTATGGTCTGGGTGCTACTCCTGAAAAGGAGGCAGGTGCATTGGATTATGAAGCAGCGAAAAAACACATTTATGCGGTGGAAGAGCAGACACACACCCATCGTGGTGACAGTCACGATCACCCCGGATCAGGAGAATAGGCGCGCATGAAACATTTGATGTTGACTGCTATTGCGGATATCAGTGAGTCTCTGCGTTCGCGCTGGTTTATGGTTTATGCACTGGTGTTCGGCGGCGTGGTCGTGGCACTGTTTGCTTCTGGCCTGACCGAGTCACGTATCATGGGGTTCACCGGCCTGTCGCGCATGCTGGTCACCTATTTACAGATTACCATGGCGGTGCTGCCGCTGTTCGTGCTCATCACCACCGTACGTTCGGTGGCCGGCGACCGGGAGGCGGGTATTTTCGAGTACATGCTGTCCCTGCCGGTCAGTCTGGCAAGCTGGTTCTGGGGCAAACTGCTGGGGCGCTTCTTCGTGGTGTTCCTGCCCGTTGTGCTGGCCATGTTTGCCGCAGTCGCCTGGGGTATGTTCAAAGGGGTGGAAATTCCCTGGACCCAGGTGCTGTTCTATACGGGATTTCTGGTTTCCCTGGCCTGGTGCTTCCTGGGCATTGGCATGCTGGTTTCCACACTGGCCAGGTCATCGGATGTGGCAACAGGGTCGGCCTTTCTCATCTGGCTGTTCCTGCTGTTGTTCCTGGATCTGATCCTGTTGGGGTCGCTCATCAAGCAGGGCCTGCCGCCGGAAACCATTATTGCCATCGCCCTGGCCAATCCTTTGCAGGTATTCCGCACCGGTGCCATGTTGTTGTTCGATCCCCAATTGGTGTTGCTGGGCCCATCTGCTTACGTCATTTTGGATAATTTTGGTGAAACCGGTTATCTC
>DTXR01000331.1 GCA_012962365.1 Chromatiaceae bacterium
CGCTACCACCGGAACCGCCCGGCCCAAATCACCCTGCCCGGCGGCATCGTCCAGCACACGCAATACGACCCCCTCATGCGCCCGCGCCAGATCAAAAGCCAACAACAAAACCACAGCCCGATTCTACAAAGAGACATCCAGGACAGGGAGGCAGCTTGTCATAGTTTGCCGTTCAACAGGCGCCGCACGGCAGGGACATGGCGGCGGCTGACAGCCAGTTTGTCATCGATATCCGCGAACATCACCTGCACACCGCCATCCAGGTTCTTTTCCAGCCCGGAAATGACGGCTGAACGCACCAGCACGCTACGGTGAATACGCAGCAACTCGTCGGGAAAGCGCTTCTCCAGTGATACCAGGGAATCTTCGAGCAGGGATTCACCGCCCTTGTGGCGCACCATGACGTACTTGCTGTCGGCCCGGAAATAATAGACATCCGACAGGGCGATGCGCTGCACCCCGCCACGGTAGCGGCTGCTCAGCCAGGTTTCCGGTCGGGCCTCCGCCTGCGCCAGCGGTCGTGTCAGGCGGGTGGCTTTTTCCAGCGCTGCCTGGAGTTTCTCCCGGCGTATCGGTTTGAGCAGATAATCCACCGCATGCACTTCGAAGGCGTCCAGGGCATGTTCGCTGTAGGCCGTGGTGAAGATGATCGCCGGTGGTAGATCCTGGCGGGAGATCCGCGCCGCCGCTTCCAGTCCGTCCATGCCCGGCATGTGAATGTCCATGAACACCAGGTCGACGGGATGTTCCTGACTCAGCGCCACGGCCTCCTCGCCGTTTTTCGCTTCGGCAATGATCTGGTATTCACCATTCAGTTTTTCGATCAGGCCACTTAGTCGCTGACGCGCCAGCGCTTCGTCATCGACGATCATCAGTTTCATCATTCCTCCTCCTTTGCGGGAAACCAGATCCGCACCTGGTAGTGCCCCTCTACCATGCCGGTATGCATGCCCGCCTCACTGCCGTAGCGCATACGCAGGCGCTGGCGAATATTCTCCAGCGCCATGTGGTTGCCTTCCTTGTGTGCCCGCCCTTCATCCTCCGGCAGCGTATTGCTCACCGTAAGCGCCACCACACCATTTCGGTAACGACCAAAAATACGGATTTCACCACCTTTCACCGACGCCCCCACACCGTGATACACCGCATTCTCCACCAGCGGCTGCAGCAACAGGGCGGGAATGGGTGCCTGGTCAGGCAGGTTTTCCAGATCCCAGGTCACGTGCAGCCGGCTGCCGAGCCGTTGCTTCTCGATGGCCAGATACTGGCGCACCAGTTCCAGCTCCTGGGCCACCGTGCTCATGCGACTTTCATCTCCCAGGCTGGCACGAAACAAATCGGAAACATCCTGGAGCACTTCTTCGGCACAGTCCGGATCCGAAGGTATGAGGCTGACCACGGTATTGAGGCTGTTGAACAGAAAATGCGGTCGGATGCGCGCCTGCAGCGCCTGGAAACGCGCCCGGCTTTCCGCCAGCTCCCGCTGTTTCTGCTGATAGTTTTCGTACAGGTAGCGCAGGATCAATGCCCCCAGAATACCGCTGATGCCCAGGGTTCTGATCAGCAACTCCTGCTGGGAAACACTGACTAGCATAGCCACAGGCAGCAGCCACGAGGCACTCAGGCTGACCCCGAGCGCCACCAGCATGATCACGCACCAAGCCACCAGCCCCGCCCAGCCGTGGCGCAGCCGCCCCAGCCAGCCCTTGAGCAGGCAGATGATGGCCGCAGCCATTAAACCGATCCACAGGATGTACAGCGCCACAACGCTGAAGCTTTCCCAGAACTGGTGCAGGTTTTCTGTTGCTGCCAGCGACAGCACCATGGCCATCAGCGTGGCGCTGACAACCACCGCCGCCACGGTGCGCACGCCGCAGAAATCCGGCAGAAAACTCCGCTCTCCTGAACTCATATCCCCCTGTCACCATGAATCGACATCAATGCAGTATAATCCGGGCCAACAGATAACGGTATGCATGAGCTCACATTGCATCACCACCGGGAAAATACTTATGACCGACAAGAAACTCTGGGCTGGCCGTTTCAATCAGCCCACCGATGCCTTCGTGGAAGCCTTCACCGCTTCCGTGGAGTTCGATCAGCGCCTGGCAGACTACGACATACAGGGCTCCATCGCCCACGCCACCATGCTCGCCAGACAGGGCATCCTCAGTGACGAGGAACGCGACCTGATCATTGCCGGGCTAGAGAAGATTCGCCGGCAGATCAAGGCTGGCGATTTCCCCTGGTCCGTGTCCCTGGAAGACGTGCACATGA
>DTXR01000332.1 GCA_012962365.1 Chromatiaceae bacterium
TCAGCATCGAAGCTCAGCCAAAGGGCGAAAGCAAAACATTGCATGCAACACTGAAGCAACAGTTCTTCACCCGCTGACATATCTTGGCTCGCTTATTCCCCTGTATAGGGTTATACGGGTGAGGAGCAACATCAACTGCATCAGCAGTTGCTGTTGGAGAGGTGCCTAGCTGCTTCGCCGGGCCATTCATCTTATGAACAGGCTGATACCCGCTGCTCGCCGACAGCAAGCGATTGAGCGCAATAACGAGGAGCTATACCGGTTGCCGGAGAGCATGGGCGCCAGTTGTAACAAGGCGCGATTAATTACAGCGTGGATTCAGCTTGCCAGCTCAACAGGTGGGTCGATCTTGAAAAACACGACTCTCGACCAGAGTCTCCAAAAGGTCTCTATTGATTTTTTTCTCTGCAATACCAACAATACCCTTGCATAAGATGGGAGTGATCCAATAGTCTAAACCCTCTTTCATTTGCGATTCGTTCCTGGATCTCTTCTATTTCCGAATCAACAAACTCATAAATCCTGCCACATTCAAGACAAACCATATGATCATGATGAGAATTTGACTTAAGTTCAAAAACAGCATAACCGCCTTCAAAATTGAGCCTTTTCACCAGGCCTGCAACTTCAAATTGAGTTAGTACTCTATAGATTGTTCCCAAGCCAATATCATGCCCTCTCTCAAGCAGCTCTTTATGAACATCTTCAACAGAATGATGCTTTTCTGGTGATTGTTCAAATACTTCCAGTATCATCGCTCTTGGCTTTGTCAGCTTAAGGCCCGCTTCTCTTATTGCATCTTTACTCATACCATTCCACCTCATGAAGCCGACCGCTTGTCGTCTTTCCCAACGTTACATTCATAACAAACCCCCGGCAGGATTGACACTTTACTCACAACCTGAAAACGAAACCGGTAACCTACTTTTCGTTGTCGATCCTCGTATTCCGGACTCTCTTGATAACAAGAGGCGCCACATTTCCTGCACACAAGGCAAACCCTGCATCTCCTACTATTCAATGTGAACAGCGTCTTGCCTCTGCCAAAAGTTCTTTTACACAGCAGCCCCTTCGACACAAAATCGTCCAATACCCTATAGATGGTTCTCAGCCCTACAGGGCTTCCAGCTTCAACAAGTCTCGTCTCAATCTTCTGTACAGTCAGAGGCGCTCCCAGAGCACTTTCCATAACTTGGTAAATCCTTTTTCGAGGGCGGCTCAAACGCAAACCCGCCTCCTTGATCATTTCAATTCCCACGCTTACCCCCTCGCAAACAGTCTTTGAAGAATGCTGCGCTTGTTCTTTTCCATTCCAGGTATTTGATAAATGAAAGCATCGGAGAAAAACCTGTCTTGCGGATGTTTATAGGCAGGAAATATCTCCTTCGCCTGCTCAATCATTGCGGGTGGCCCAGCCAGGTAGATATCAAAATCAGACAAGTCGTTATGCTGGCGGGCTATTGCCGCTGGCAGAGACCCGGAAATCACCGGCCTGTAGTTGAAAAAAGGATAAGCGTCTTCCCAGGATCTGATCAAACCATCCATGTAAAGCGCTTCTCTTGATTCAGCGCCACGGTAGAGAACAATTTCTTGTCGGCTGGCGGTCTGGAACAGACGTTCCAGCATGGACTTTATCGGTGCAAAGCCCGTTCCTCCCGCTACGAAAATCATAGGACGATTTGCATATTCATCCAGGCCGAAGTTCCCTTTCGGTCCTTCCACTGTCAGCTTATCCCCTGCTGCCATTCCACTAAAAAGACGTTCAGTGAAATAGCCGCCGGGAACATGCCGGATATGGAAATCCAGTGTGTTGTTTTCAATCACTGACGAAGCGATGGAATAGGGTCTGCGTCTGCCGCCCTCAAGGACGAAATCCACGTACTGACCCGGCCGGTAGTTAAAGCCATGATCAGGCCCAATATCCAGCACGAGCCTGGCGATACCGGGGCATAACAACTCAATTGAAGAAACACTGGCTTCCAAAGTGCGTTCGTCGTGCTGCTCCCTGACAGGTTCCATCCATTGAATACTGATATTGGATCTTGCACTTGCCTTGCAACTGACGAGAAAACCTTCCGCAATTTCCTTTCGTGTCAATGCAGCACCTTCATATCCATCAAGGTACTCCCATTCACCCTTCAACACCCTGGCCTTGCAAGTGCCGCACAAACCGTTTTTACAGGCGTGTGGAAAAGGTATTCCCTGCGCTAAAGCAGCTTCAAGAATACTCTCGCCAGCATCCTGGTCATAGGTAAAACTCGTACCTTCAATCTTGACCTTGCAGCTCATTGGGCTTTAGTTCACCGCCGTAGAATTGCCGCGATTTTCTGTCGCCCGATCACGCCGCCTTGCTATGCGGCTGGTTCCGCGGTAGGGCTTCCCATATAGATCCCAGGAAACGATATCGTCTTCACTCTCCCGCCCATCCGGGCCAGTCGAAAAAA
>DTXR01000333.1 GCA_012962365.1 Chromatiaceae bacterium
ATCGAGGATCTTCCCGGCATGGGCAAGACCACCCTAGCACATTTGCTGGCGACCCTGATGGGGCTGGACTACCAGCGCATCCAGTTCACCAGCGACCTGTTGCCTGCAGATGTGATCGGCGTGTCTGTGTATGAACGCCGCTCGGAACGGTTCCATTTTCATCAGGGGCCGATCTTCGCTCAGCTGATTCTCGCCGACGAGATCAACCGCGCCACGCCGAAAACCCAGAGTGCGCTTCTGGAAGCCATGGAAGAACGGCAGATCACTGCGGAAGGCAAGACCCGACCGCTGCCGCAGCCTTTCTTCGTCATCGCCACCCAGAACCCGGCCCACCAGGTGGGCACGTTCGCCTTGCCGGAATCGCAACTCGACCGTTTCCTGATGCGCATCAGCCTCGGTTATCCCGACAGTGCGACAGAGCGGTTGTTGCTGCAGGGGCAGGGGGGACGACAAAAGCTCCAATGCCTCAAGCCGGTCACTTCGACAACCGACCTGGCCCATTGGCAGCGTGCCTGTCAGGAAGTGTTTGCCGCCGATGCCCTGCTCGATTACATACAATCACTCATCGAACAAAGCCGCAATCTTTCGGACACAGCCGGTCTTTCTCCCCGCGCCGGTCTGGGGCTGCTACAGGCGGCCCGATCCTGGGCCTGGCTGGAAGGACGGGAAAAGGTGTTACCCGAAGATGTACAGGCGGTGTGGCCGGCCATCGCCGGGCATCGTCTGGGGCAGGGCAGCGACGGGGACAATCACGCTGCCCAGATAATACAGTCCGTCGCCATTCCTTGATCCATGGGGAATCCCCTGCTCAAGCTGTTACGCGTAGTTCGGCCACAAACCGATGGGCTGGCCCGGGTGAGTGGCCGAAAGATTTATATACTGCCCACGCGCTACGGCATGGTGTTCGGCCTGCTGCTGTTCACCCTGCTCATCGCTTCCATCAATTACGCCAACAACCCGGCGTTCATCCTGACTTTCCTGCTGACCGGGCTTTTTATCCAGGCCATCTTCCATACTTGGCGCAACCTGCTCGATCTGTCTGTACGATGGAAACACACCGACCCTGTGTTCGCCGGGGAATCCGCTTTTTTCCAATACTTGTTGCGGGATAGCAAGGGTCGCGCCCATTATGCCCTGCAAATGGGCTTCGCCAACAACGACAGCATCATCGTGGACTGTCCTGCGGGCGACAACGTACTGGTGAAGATACCTTGCGCCAGCCCCCGCCGGGGTTTTCTCGAACCGGGTCGCCTCACCCTGGAAAGCCGCTTCCCCCTGGGATTGTTACGTGCCTGGTGCTATCTGGAAACGAATGCCAGAGCCATCGTCTATCCAACACCCGTGTCAGGCATGCTGGACGCCGCCATTCCTTCTTGGGGAACCGCCGTGGAAGGCGACCGGGGCGTAGGTACCGATGATTTCGTTGGACACCGCGTCTATCATCCCGGCGATTCCCTCGGTCATATCTACTGGAAGGCTCTTGCCGGCGAGAAAGGCCTGCTGGTGAAACAATTTGGTGGAGACCGGGTCAACCGCTACTGGCTGGATTTCGACGCGCTGGAAAACGGCAGCACCGAACAGCGTTTGAGCATTTTGAGCGGCGCTGTTCAGGCCCTGTCTCTAGATGGCGCGCATTACGGGCTGCGCATGCCCGACCGGGAAATAGCTATCGATGCCGGTGAAGCCCATCGTCACACCTGTCTGAGCGCCCTAGCGTTGTACAAGGGGGGATCGTGAAAGACCTGCTGCTGAAAAAACCCCTTTCCCGGCAGTTGTTGTGGCTCACGGGACTGCTGCTCGTGCTGGCCGTCGCGCCTCACCTGGAGCATCTGAATCCGCTGATCAGCGCCGGCTTTGCATCATTTGTCGTGCTGCGTTTCCTGTTCTGGTCCACGCCGGATAAACCGGCCCCCGGCTGGCTGATATTCTTCCTACTGCCTGTCAGCCTGGGGCTGGTCATCTACTTGGCCAACTGGACGGAAGGGCGGCAATTTGGCGTGGCCCTGCTGGTGGTCATGGCAGGCATGAAACTGCTGGAAATGAAAAGCCGGCGAGATCTTTATGTGACGGTTTTCATGGGATATTTCATCCTGGTCACACTGTTTCTTTTCTACCAGAGCCCCCTCATAACCTTCTACGTGTTCGTGATCAGCACCGGACTGACATCCCTGCTCATCGCCACCAATTTGACGCAGGATCGGCTGCAATGGATATCGTTATTGAAGCACGCTGCTATCATGATGGTGGCGAGTATCCCCGTGATGATCCTGCTGTTTGTAGTCTTTCCCCGGCTCGATGGCCCCTTGTGGTCGCTGAACTTGAGGGGTAACAGCGGCCTTACCGGCATGTCCGACAACATCCGCATGGGCAGTATCAGCAATCTCAGCCAGTCTGATGAAGTTGCCTTCCGGGTGCGTTTCAAAAATATGCCGCCGCCAGCGGCGCAGCGTTACTGGCGGGGTATGGTGCTCTGGTTCACCGACGGGCGCATTTGGGATCGGGATAAAACAAGTAAAC
>DTXR01000334.1 GCA_012962365.1 Chromatiaceae bacterium
AGTCACTATGCGTTTCCGGGGCAGGGAGCACGCTCACCGCGAGCTCGGTGCCGAAGTCTTGACCCGTATTGAGAAGGATCTGGAAGAGATAGCCCAGGTCGAGCAGCGTCCCGCAATGGAGGGTCGCCAGATGGTGATGGTGCTGGGCCCGCGCAAGAAATAGAGAATTTATTGCCCTGGAAGAAGGGCGCTTCGAACAGTGGCCGGGCCAATAGGCATTGCCTTGGTTACTCGTATTTCATCCTGACAAAAGGAGAGAGAAAATGCCAAAGATAAAGACCAATCGAGGTGCAGCCAAGCGGTTCAAGAAAACTGCTGGCGGCTTCAAGCGAAACCAGTCTCATCGACGTCATATCCTGACCAAGAAGAGCACCAAGCGCAAGCGCCACTTGCGTTCACCCGCGATGCTGCACAAGTCTGATGTGGCCGCTGCTCGCCGTATGATTCCATACGCCTGATTCTGATTTCGTTATAGGAGATTTACCATGCCTCGAGTTAAACGTGGTGTAACGGCGCACAAGCGCCACAAGAAGGTCCTGAAACAGGCCAAAGGTTATTATGGCGCGCGCAGCAAGGTCTATCGCGTTGCCAAGCAGGCGGTTATCAAGGCAGGGCAATATGCCTACCGTGATCGTCGGCAGAAGAAGCGCCAGTTCCGCTCTCTGTGGATTCAGCGTATCAATGCGGCTGCACGCATGAATGATCTGTCTTACAGCCGTTTCATCAATGGCTTGAACAAAGCGGGTATCGAAGTTGACCGCAAGATGCTGGCAGACATTGCTGTACATGACATGCCGGCGTTTAGCCAACTCGCAGAAAAGGCCAAGGCCGCTCTCGCGAGTTGATTGGTTTGCCGCGCAAGCGGCGGGCCTAAAACTGTTTGGCTGCATGCAATCAATAGGTGTGGCCGGAATAGCGAACGAGGGGAAAGGCCTTGAAGGTCTTTCCCTTTTTCATTTTTCTGGGGTTGTCTCAGAATCGAAGGTACTGGTTCCATGGATCTCCAACAACTGACTGAACAGGCACTGGCGGCAGTGCAAGATGCTTCCGACTTGCGTGCCTTGGACGAAGTGCGCGTTGCCTATCTGGGTAAGAGCGGGCTGTTTACCGAGCAACTCAAACAACTGGGCAAGTTGTCCAAGGAAGAGCGTCCCAAGGCGGGGCAGGCCATCAATAAGGCCAAGCAGACATTGCAGAAAGCCATCGAAGCCCGTAAGACAGCACTCGAACAGGCGGCTCTGGAGGCGCGATTGGAAAAAGAACGTATCGACGTCACCCTGCCAGGCCGAGGTATGGACAAGGGTGGCCTGCATCCGGTGACGCGCACCATGGCACGAATCGAGGAGATCTTCGCCAGTGCGGGATTCAAGGTCGCCGAAGGGCCGGAGATCGAAGACGATTATCACAACTTCGAGGCGCTGAATATTCCTGCACATCATCCCGCACGCGCCATGCACGATACCTTCTATTTCGACGCCCATCGCCTGCTGCGCACCCATACTTCGCCGGTGCAGGTGAGGGTAATGAAGGATGCTGAACCGCCGTTCAAGGTGATTGCGCCCGGTCGGGTCTACCGTTGCGATTCCGATGTGACACACACACCCATGTTCCATCAGGTGGAAGGCTTCATGGTGGATGCGCATGTCAGTTTTGCAGATCTGAAAGGTATCATGCACAGCTTTCTCAAAGCCTTTTTTGAAAAGGATCTGAAGGTGCGTTTCCGGCCTTCCTATTTTCCTTTCACCGAGCCTTCGGCCGAGGTGGATATGGAATGTGTGATGTGTGGTGGTGAGGGCTGCCGGGTTTGCAGCCACACCGGGTGGATAGAGATCCTGGGCTGCGGCATGATTCATCCCGAAGTTTTCGGTCATGTGGGCATAGACACGGAAAAATACAGTGGCTATGCCTTCGGCCTGGGTGTCGAACGCATGACCATGTTGCGCTATGGCGTGAATGATCTACGCCTGTTCTTTGAAAATGATCTGCGCTTCCTGCGCCAGTTTGCCTGAGGGAAAAAGACATGCAATTCAGTGAAGCCTGGTTGAGAGAATGGGTAAATCCTGCAGCATCCACCGAAGAACTGGCCGATGCGCTGAGCATGGCGGGTCTCGAGGTGGACGGTGTTGCTCCGGCCGCAGCGGCATTTTCCGGCGTGGTAGTGGGTGAAGTGCTCAGCTGCGAGCGTCATCCGGATGCGGACAAGCTGTCTGTTTGTATGGTGAACGTCGGGGACGAGGAACCTGTGCAGATTGTCTGTGGCGCAAAGAACGTTGCCGCAGGTATGAAAGTCCCCGTGGCGCGTGTCGGCGCCGTGCTGCCCGGAGACTTCAAGATCAAGAAAGCCAAGCTGCGTGGCCAGCAGTCCATGGGCATGATCTGTTCCGCATCCGAGCTGGGCCTGGCCGAGTCGTCCGATGGCATCATGCCATTGCCTGCTGATGCGCCGATCGGCAAGGATTTTCGTGGGTACCTGGGGCTGGATGATCACCTCATCGATGTGGATCTGACGCCCGACCGTGGTGACTGTTTGAGTATTGCCGGAATCGCCCGGGATGTGGGAGTGATCTATTCCACCGAAGTGCAGAACTGGGAAATAAGAGAGATGGATGCTTCTATCCAGGATACCAGCGGTGTCTTTTTGGAAGCTTCTGAGTCCTGTCCGCGTTACAGCTGCCGTATCGTCAAGGGTATCGATCCCGAAGCCCGGACGCCGTTGTGGATGCAGGAAAAACTGCGTCGCAGCGGGGTACGCGCCATCAGCCCTGTCGTCGATATCACCAACTATGTGATGATGGAGCTGGGGCAGCCCATGCATGGCTTTGATCTGGCCAAAATTACCGGAAGCATCCATGTGCGTCTGGCCAAGAAAGGTGAGAAGCTGACCCTGTTGGACGGTACTGACGTGGAAACCGACGAAGATACTTTACTGATTGCCGATGAGCAGAAACCTCTGGCCCTGGCCGGCATTATGGGGGGGGAGAGCTCAGCGGTGACGGAAAGCACGCGGGATATCCTGCTGGAATCCGCGTTTTTCCATCCCATCGCCATTGCCGGCAAGGCCCGGGCATACGGGCTGCACACGGATTCTTCCCATCGTTTTGAACGGGGAGTCGATCCTGAGCTTCAGGTTAAGGCGCTTGAACGTGCGACGGATTTACTGCTGCACATCTGTGGCGGTCAGGCCGGGCCGGTCGTGGATGTGAGCGCGGCAGAGCATTTGCCCAAGAAATCCCCGATTCATCTCCGTCGCCATCAGATTCCCAGATTGCTGGGTGTGGAGATCGAGGATGCGCTGATCGAGGATATCTTCACCCGTCTGGGAATGCAGATCGAAGCCGTCAGTGACGGATGGAAGGTCACGGCGCCGAGCTGCCGTTTCGATATCGCTATCGAGGCAGACCTGATCGAGGAGATCGGCCGCATCTACGGCTATGCCAATATTCCCGAAAACCTCTCTGCCGCGCCGGTGAGTGTCCAGGCGGTTCCCGAAGCGGCCTTTCATCTGCTGCATGCCAAGAACTTGTTGGTAGACAGGGGTTATCAGGAGGCGATCACCTACAGCTTTATCGCACCGGAACAGGCGGAGCTGCTGACATCGGAGGCGAAACAGATTCGCCTGGCCAACCCGATTTCGACAGATATGTCCGTGATGCGCGCCAGCCTATGGCCGGGATTACTGGCCACCTTGCAATACAATTTAGCTCGTCAGCAGGATAGGGTGAGGCTATTTGAGTCCGGACAGATATTTCTGGACCGCCAGGGCGATATTGAGCAACCGGAAATGCTTGCTGGCCTGATCTACGGGGATCGCTTGCCGCAAAAATGGAGCAATGCACCCGGAAAAGTCGATTTCTATGACATCAAGGGTGATGTGGAAGTGCTGTTGGAACTGGTGGATGACCCGGACAGTTTCTCTGTAACGGCTATCGAGGATGCCAGCCTGCATCCGGGGCAGACAGCGGCCATTTTGCGCTATGGGCGGGAAATTGGCCGCATGGGCATGTTGCACCCGGCTGTGCAGCGTAAACTGGACATTCCCGGCAATGTTTTCCTGTTCCAGATCAGGCTGGAAGGCCTGGCACAAGGGCATATTCCCGCATTCCAGACTGTTTCCAGATACCCGGCCATCCGCCGCGATCTTGCACTGCTGGTGGATGCGGATCTTCCCTGGGCAGAGGTGCAGGCTTGTGCTGAAAAAGCAGCACCGGAAATTGTGCGAGACATTCAGGTTTTTGACGTATATACTGGA
>DTXR01000335.1 GCA_012962365.1 Chromatiaceae bacterium
ACCCGGGATCTCATCGAAGAACTGGTGGATGATCTGATCCATTTGCTGGAGGAAGCCACCCAGGCAGTCACACGCATGGATCGCAAGCCCGCGAGAAAGGTGATCAAGGCCAAGAACAGGATCAACGACCTTGTGGCCGATATTGAACGCCATATCGTGCGTCGAATAACTGCCGATGCGCCATCCCGCCGCCTGGCTTATCAAACCGAAACTGAATTGCTGGAAGCTCTGAAGCGTGTTTATTATTTTACCAAGCGTATCGCAAAAGAGGTTTTGCAGGCCGATACCGGAAAAGAAAAAGAACCCAGGGAAGCCGCCTGAAACGGCCCTGCCTGGTTTTCATCTACAAGCCAATTTCCATGGGCCAGTCCAGCAGTTCGTCCACCAGCCGGCGCTGCTCATCCGTCAGATCGGGATCGACCACAAGACGGGACAATTGCTGGCGATATTCGGCAAGCGTGATGCTTGATCCACCCTCAGCATCTGTGAGGCGATGCCTGCGGTATTCTTCCCAACGCTGTTTTTCATCTGCAGAAAGGGACTCCGGCCAGTTCCTAGCACGGTAGCGAAACAGCAATTCCGGCAACCGGCTATCCTCGAACGCCGGGTGGAACCTGGCCAGTTCCTCCGGGGTGCTGCGCAGTACCTGATCACACAAGCGCCGGTCGCCATTGGATATAAATCCACCGTAGAGGTTCTGATCCGGGTCGCTGGTTTCCTCAAAATGCTTTTCGGCAAAAACCTGCTGGATCTTGCTTTGCAGCCCGGGAAAACTACGTATGGCCTGCAGGTGCCGCTGCTCCTGCTCCGGATCCAGCGCCCATTCCTCCCTGGCCGCCGTTGTCAGGGTATTCACAGGCACAACCACCGGCGCATGATTGATGCTGATCATTTTCAGCGGGATGCGCTGTTCTCCCTCTGCCAGTTCACCGCTGGGGGTGTAGAGTTTTTCACGAATCTGCTCCACATCGAGATCAAACAGCGGCTGGGGGTCGATGCGCAGGTCGAACACGATGATCCCGTTACGATTGATGGGATGCTGCGCCACGGGCACAACCACTGCAATACACCCCAGGCGCGCGGGATACTTTGCCGATACATGCACTACCGGCTGCTGGTCGCGCAGATTGAGCTGTTGCGCCAGCTTGTGCTTGTCGCGGTTATTGAAAACAAAGTCGAATAGGCGGGGCTGTTTCTCCTTTACCAGCTTTGCCAGCGCGATGGTGGCACGAACATCGGCCAGGGCGTCATGGGCACCTTCATGCTCGATGCCATTTGCGGCAGTCAGCAGCTCCAGGCGGAAACTGCTTACCCCTTCCTCATTTACCGGCCAATCGATTCCTTCGGGGCGCAGGGCGCGCATGAGCCGAACCATATCGATGATATCCCAGCGGGAATTGCCATTCTGCCATTCCCGCGCATAGGGATCATAGAAATTGCGATACAGGCCATAGCGGGTGAATTCATCATCGAAACGGATGCTGTTGTAACCCAGGGCACAGGTGCCTGGATGGGACAGCTCGGCATGGATGGCGTGGAAGAAATCGGCCTCGCAGACGCCTTCTGCACGAGCCTGCTGGGGGGTGATACCCGTCACCAGGCAGGCTCGTGGCTGGGGCAGCATATCGTCAACCGGTTTGGCATAGACCATCAGCGGCTGACCGATGAGGTTGAAATTCAGATCAGTACGCATACCTGCGAACTGCACCGCCCTATCCTTGCGCGGGTCTGTACCCCAGGTTTCGTAGTCATGCCAATAAAAAGAACTGCTCATGGCTCCACTCAGCGCTCAACCGGCTTTACAGAATACAAAAAACCGCCATGCCAGGGCATGACGGCTTTCATCGAACACGCTACGAATCCGGAAGTTGACTAGAGCTTTTCGCGGATACGCGCTGCCTTGCCGGTGCGGCCACGCAGGTAGTACAGCTTGGCGCGGCGCACGTCACCCCGACGCTTTACATCAATGCTGTCGATCATGGTGCTGTAAGTCTGGAACACACGCTCCACACCTTCCCCATGAGACATTTTGCGTACGGTGAATGCAGAATTGAGGCCACGGTTACGCTTGGCGATAACCACGCCTTCAAACGCCTGCAGGCGCTCGCGGTTGCCTTCCTTTACCTTGACCTTTACAACAACGGTATCACCGGGACCAAACTCCGGGATGTCCTTGTTCATCTGTTCAGCTTCGAGTTCCTGGATGATGTTGCTCATCGTTGTTGCTCCTCTACCAGTATTGGCGCCTCACGGCGCGATTGTTAATCAAAATGTTCTGCCTTCCTTTTCAGGAAGACGCCGACGCCCCCTGATGGGTGCGTATGAATTCTTCCAGCAGACGCTGTTCCTCGTCAGACAATTGCCGCTGCTCCAGCAGTTCCGGGCGGCGCAACCAGGTTCGACCCAGCGCCTGTTGCATTCGCCAGCGTTCGATGGCCGCGTGGTCACCGGACAACAACACTTCCGGCACATCCTGTCCATCCAGCTCATCTGGTCGGGTGTACTGGGGAAAATCCAGCAAGCCGTTCATGTAGGAATCCTGCTCTGCAGATTCCGCATGGCCCAGCACACCGGGCAGCAACCGGGTCACCGCATCCATGATCACCATGGCCGCCAGTTCACCACCTGACAACACATAATCACCGATGGACCACTCCTCATCCACGCAGCAATCCACCAGACGTTCATCGATGCCTTCATAACGGCCGGCCAGCAAAATCATGCCCTGGCGCTGCGCCATTTCCCTGGCGGCTTTCTGGTCGAAACGCTGTCCCTGTGGGGTGAGATAAATCACCCGGCTGTCCGGTGCGGCTTCCTTCGCCTGTTGCAACGCCGCTTTCAGCGGATCCACCTTCATGACCATTCCCGGGCCACCGCCATAAGGGCGATCATCCACGGTACGATGATTGTCTTCCGTGTAATCCCTGGGGTTCCACAGGTGCAGACTGGCCTGCTCGCCTTCCAACGCCTTGCCGGTTACTCCCGACCGGGTGGCCTGAAACATCTCAGGAAACAGGGTGACCACATCAAAGCGCATCAGAATTCCGGATCCCAGTCGACGATTATACGGCCCTGCTCCAGGTTCACATCCTGGATTACCTGTTCCCATATCCAGGGAAGAAGTCGTTCTCGGTCTCCCCGAACCACCAGCACGTCATTGGCGCCGGTTTCAAACAAATGGCTTACCCTGCCCAGTTCGACACCCTGGGTGGTGACGACCTGCAATCCTTCCAGATCTGCCCAGTAAAACTCGTCGGCCGTTTCCGGCAGCTGGGAACGATGTACGGCGATAACCGCCTCCATCAATTCCCGGGCTGCTTCCCTGTCGTTGCAGCCTTGCAACTTGGCCACCACCAGCTTTCCCTGTCTTCGGCCATTTTCCGGTATCCACTTTTCCCAGCCCTGGCCACGCTGCAAATACCAGGGTGAGTAGTTCAGGATGTTTTCCCTGGGTCTGGTATCGGAATAGATCTTCAACCAACCCTGTACGCCGTGCAAACCGGATATACGACCGAGGGTGACCAGCCGGTCCGGCCCGTCACCCTCGATGCGCTGTTCCTCAACCTGGCTATTTATCATAGCTCAGGCAGCACTCGGCAACCTTCAGGCCGCCTCGCTCTGGCTCTGCTTGCGGTATTGACCGACCAGCTGGGCCACACGTTCGCTCATTTGCGCGCCCTTGGCAATCCAGCTGTCAACATGTTCCAGGTCGATGCGCAGAGATTCTTCATTTTCCTTTGCTACAGGATTGAAGAATCCGAGGCGCTCAATGTAGCGGCCATCACGGGGATTGCGGGAATCCGTAGCAACGATGTGGTAAAAAGGACGCTTTTTGGCGCCGGTTCTGGCAAGACGAATGGTAACC
>DTXR01000336.1 GCA_012962365.1 Chromatiaceae bacterium
TGATCAGCACCTGGTCCAGATCGCCTCTGCCCAGTTCCGAGGCGGTGCGATCACCGAGGGACAGCATGGCGGCACTCATGGCGCCAACACGGTCTTCGTCCAGGCCGGCGGGAAGTTGGGATGCCATCATCAAGCCATCCGTAGAGATCACCCCGGAGGCCTCGATATCTGCCGAAGTGCTGTTGAGTTCGTTCAATATGGAATTAAGCATGTCTGCTCTCATTTTCTTGCTCCTGTTTGTGGTTAATGTCGAGTCTGATCGGGGGTCGGGTAATCAGCAGCCATAGCGTATGCCAAGAACCCAGACCAATTGTGTAAACGTATGCTGATTGAGCCGGGGCAGCCCGCCAACAACCAGGGAAAAGCGTTGATCGCCAATAAACAGCGGCCAAAAACCTATCTGGCTGTTTCCGGCGGCATCAGCCAGGGTCCAGGCGCTGGTGTGATAACCCAGGTTATTCGAAAGCAGTGGCTTGTGGCGCTTGTGCAGGGTACCGAGACTGGCGCTCAAGGCCGCAAGTTCTTCTGCTGCTTCGTGACGAAATCCGGCGGACGCCACGTAGAAGCCCTGGTCATCCGCCAGCAGCGCTTTCCCATCGCCGGACATTGCCGGCAAAATTTGCGGCAAGACTTCTTCCAGTGGACCGCCAGGGCAGGTTTGTGGTTGTTCAAATCCCTGCACGAGTGTTTCGGTTTGCAGGTGATAGAGCAATTGCTGTGCGTGTTGTTCATCCTCGCCGGTCCAGGCCTGCAGCTTTGCCAGGGTCAGGCTCGGGGTATTGTCCAGTTGCAGTAATTGCCATAGAACACGTCGGGCAGGATCCTGTGTTGGGGATGCGCTGGCATAATAGGCCCCTGCCGGGGTGGGGGAAATAAAGGTGCCTTCGTGCAGGATAAAATCACTCATTATCAAGCCTCCAGGCCCTGATCGAGCGAAAATAACAGCGATTCCACCAGGATTACCACGTCATTCTTGTTGCGGGCATCTACTTCAAACACCGGGGTATTCGAATACTTGGGCGGCAGCTCGGCATAGTAATCATCCAGTGTAGGTGCATCTGCTATGTCCATTTGGGTGACGCCGATTGCCAGAGCAGATTTGTCGATGAAGCCGCTAAATGCCGCCAGGAAAAAGGCCAGATCCTTGAACGGGGCAGGTCGGGCGTTGTTGATAAGCAATACCAGGCCAATCCCGCCCGTGGTGAGGATGTCCCACATGAAATCGAAACGTTCCTGACCCGGTGTGCCGTAGAGATGAATGGTTTCTCCGCCATCGAGTTTCAGCAGCCCATAGTCCATGGCTACGGTAGTCTGGGATTTTCTCGCTTTGGTGATATCGCTTGCAAGTTCATCGGTCGATACGGGTTCGATATCGCTAAGGGAACGAATAGCGGTGGATTTCCCGGCACCCACAGGGCCGGTTAAAATGATTTTGTGCTCAGTCATCTGAGGTGCCGTCCTGCTTTCTGTACAAGGTTTTCAACAGGCGGCGAAACAACCCCCTGTGCTTATGTTTGGGCTTTGAGGCAGGTTTTTCTGTCCTGCCGTCAATGGCATCAGCCGGGCGAAGGTAGCCCATAAGATGGGTAGCGGCAAAGAAGGCGAAGACATATCTTTGAGGTATGCCTAACAGTTCAATGAGTTCGCGTATGGATTTTGCTGAGCTTACCCAGATGGCAGAGATTTGTGTTGCATGAGGGAACAGCATCAGCCGCGTCAGGTTGGGCCAGCGCCGTAGCATAAAACGTTGATCCAAGTCGGTGTTCACCGGGAGACGGCCTCTGGAGCTAGCCAATATCATGCGCCAGACAAAGGCCTCATAGCCCAGGCTAAGGCCGTGCGATTTGATGTTGGCCGGTAACGTTGCTCCTTTTCGGAAGTTGAAGTGCGCGTTGTCCAGAGGCAGTGCGCCAAAGGTGCGGAGATTCCTTTCCTTGACCAGCGTATGAATGCAGCGTTGATGGGGATCGATATAAAAGGCCACATCACAACAGCCGATGCGAATGATTTTGTGCTTGCTGGTGGCAAGCTCGATGAGTTCCAGCATGCGGGATGCCAGAAACTGGTCGGGATCGTATTGCACTTCGGCAACGGCATGGGGATCGTTCAGATCCACATCGGCCGAGGTGCCGACGTGGGCAAAGACTTCCCGTTCATTCAGGCTGCTGGCGGCGTTGTGCGACAAGCCCTTTTTTTCAGCAGGGTCTGTTGCTGTGACGGGTTGTTCGATATTGGCCATCGTAGAGTTGTCGTCATGGGACTCCTGCTTGTCTGCCTGAAAACGGGTTGTGACCTGCTGCCTGACATCAGCAGCCAGGGACTCGATGGCTGCCAGCAATTGTTTCGGGCGAAAAGGCTTCTGCAACAAAACGCCGTTATCAATATCCAGGGGCTCGCGCCCCAGTACAATAACCGGTGCATGGGCTGATTCGAGGCTTTCCCAGGCTTCCTTGCCCCGATAATCGTCTATGTCGATGATGTTGATGGCGTTAGGGTGTTCATCCACGATTTCACAGGATATTGCTTTCTGTTTCGAGAGCAGGAATACCAGGCTTTTTCTGCTCAGTCCTTCTATGCCTTTTAAAGACACCATCACTTGTGGCAGCGGTATATCTGTCATGTGGGCAACCAGGTTCGTCATATGCATGGGTGAGAGAACTGTTATTCCGCACTAGCAGTACGAATGTTCATCAGCTCCTGTTTATGGGATGCCAGGATTCCGATAAATTCGGGTTCCAGTTTCGACCCTGAAAGCTTTTGCAGTTCTTTCAGGGTTTTATCCATGGACCAGGCTTCCTTGTAGACCCGCTTGGTCAGCATTGCATCCAGAATATCTGCAACCGCAACGATTCTTGCTTCCAGGGGGATCTCGTCCCCCTTCAGACCATAGGGATAGCCCTTGCCGTCGATGGTTTCATGGTGGTGGGTGACGATATTTCTGAGCATGCCAGTGTAGTGAAGATGATCCTTGTAGCCGAAGCTGTCGATCATGTGATCAATTATGTCCCGTCCCTTGAGCGTGTGGGTCTTCATGCGCTCGAACTCCTGTGGGCTGAGGGGGCCGGGTTTGGTCAGCAATTTCTCCGGCAAGAACACTTTTCCGATGTCGTGCAGTGGCGCAAACAGGTACAGGTGTTCGATCCATTCTTCGGAAAGCGAGTAAGTGTCTGCACAATTTGTGGCTATGAGCCGAGAGTAATGAGCCACCCGTTTCAGGTGTTGCGGCGATTCGGACTTGTTTATGTTGTTCAGCCTGAGAACGGCGGAGATGGCCGAGTTCAGGTCTTGTACGGTGTGGTCTTCGCTGGCGATGAGTTGCGTGATCACCCGGGCATACACTTGCATCTGTTGCATGATCTGCGGTGTAAAACAGTGTTTTTCCTTGGCGCTGAAAA
>DTXR01000337.1 GCA_012962365.1 Chromatiaceae bacterium
CCCAGGGCACAGATGGTGCGTCCCATGATGCGCTGGGTGACGTCATTCAGCAGATCCATATCTTCCTGCCGTCCCTGTCCGTGCTCGATGCGATGAATCACGCGGTGCATCCAGCCTGTTCCTTCCCGGCAGGGTGTGCACTGCCCGCAGGATTCTTCGTAATAGAAATAGGAAATACGATCCAGCAGCTTCACCATGCACTGCTGGTCGTCGATGACGATGACTGCGCCGGAACCGAGCATGGAACCTGCCTTGGCGATGGCATCATAGTCCATGGTCAGGTCCATCATGACGTCGCCAGGCAACACCGGCGATGAGGAACCACCGGGGATTACCGCCTTTAGCTTGTAACCATCCTTCATGCCCCCGGCCATTTCCAGCAGTTCTGAAAAGGGCGTACCCATGGGGATCTCGAATACCCCCGGATTGTTGATGTTACCGGAGATGGAGAACAGCTTGGAACCGCCGCTGTTTTCCACACCGATATCGCGGAACCATTCGCCGCCCTGGCGGACGATGTCCGGGATAGAGGCCAGGGACTCCGTGTTGTTGATGATGGTGGGCCGTCCGTACAAGCCGAACATGGCTGGGAACGGCGGCTTGAAGCGCGGCTGACCCTTCTTGCCCTCGATGGATTCCAGCAGAGCGGTTTCCTCGCCACAGACATAGGCGCCACCACCCAGGTGTGCGTGAATATCGAAGCTGAATCCGGAATCCATGATGTTGTTTCCCAGCAGACCCGCATCCCGGGCTTCCTGCAGAGCAGCCTCGAAACGCTCGTAAGGTTCCCAGAATTCCCCCCGGATATAGTTGTACCCGGCTGTGGCACCAGTCGCATAACCTGCGATGATCATGCCTTCTATCAGGGCATGAGGGTTGTAACGCAATATATCCCGATCCTTAAAGGTGCCGGGCTCGCCTTCGTCCGAATTGCAGACAATGTACTTATCACCCGGCGCGCTGCGATTGATGAAACTCCATTTCAGCCCGGTTGGGAACCCTGCTCCGCCACGGCCACGCAGGCCGGAGGTCTTCACCGCCTCGATGATGTCCTCCTGAGAAATATTTTCTTTCAGGATCTTGCGCAGGGCTTCGTAACCACCCTCGGATTCGTAGGTGGACAACAGCCAGGGACGATCCAGGTGCGTGGTACGCAGACAAACTTCATTTGCCATTGTCTTGCTCCAGACTGTCGAGAATGGAATCCACCAGTTCCGGGGTCAGGTTTTCGTAATATTGCCTGTCGATCTGGAACATGGGCGCGCCACCGCAGGCACCCAGGCATTCCACTTCCTTGAGAGTGAATTTTCCGTCTTCCGTGGTCTGCCCCAACTTGATGCCCAGGCGTTTTTCCAGGTGCTCGACGATATTTTCCGAGCCGCAGATCATGCACGACACGTTGGTGCAAACACAGATCTTGTGTTTTCCAACTTCGCTCAGCTCGTACATGGAATAGAAGGTGGCCACCTCGTAGACAGCAATCGGCGGCATATCCAGATAATCCGCCACCTTGTCCATCAACTCCTGAGTCAGGTAGCCGCCATTGTCATCCTGCACGATGCGTAACGCGGCCATTACGGCAGACTGTTTCCATTCATCAGGATACTTGGCCACCCATTGGTCGATTTCCGCACGAATTTCCGGCGAAAACAGGTTTTCCTTGTCTGCCCGCTTGTTGGCACGAGCCCAGGGTTCACAACGAAGGGTCATCAGCGGTCGATCTCCCCAAAAACAACGTCCATGGTGCCAATCACGGCCACCACATCTGCAAGCATATGCCCCTTGGTCATTTCGTCCATGGCCGCCATGTGCGCGAAACCAGGAGCGCGAATTTTCAATCGATACGGTTTGTTGGCCCCATCGGCGATGATGTAACAGCCGAATTCACCCTTGGGCGCTTCCACAGCGAAATAGGCTTCACCCTCGGGTACACTGTAACCTTCAGTAAACAGTTTGAAATGATGGATCAATGCTTCCATGTCATCCTTCATCTTTTCCCGGGGCGGGGGCGCAACCTTGTAATCACCTACCATTACAGGGCCAGGATTGGCCTTCAGCCATTCCACGCACTGTTTCATGATGCGGTTGGACTGGCGCATTTCCTCGATACGCACCAAATAGCGATCATAGGAGTCGCCATTGGTACCAACAGGAATATCGAAATCCACCCTGTCATAGGCGGCATAAGGTTGCTTCTTACGCAGATCCCAAGCGATGCCCGAGCCACGAATCATGGGGCCGGTAAAGCCCAGCTGGCGGGCACGTTCGGGCGTGACCACACCGATATCCACCAGGCGCTGCTTCCAGATGCGGTTGTCGGTGAGCAGCGTTTCATACTCATCGATATATTTGGGGAAGCGCTCAGTAAAGTCCTCGATGAAATCCAGCAACGAGCCTTCGCGGGCCTGATTGCGATATTTCACATCCTTTTCGTTGCCCAGCAGTTCCTTCGTGTAACGGGGCATCTGGTCCGGCAGGTCACGATAGACACCACCGACACGATAATAGGCAGCGTGCATACGGGCACCGGATACCGCCTCGTAGCAATCCATGAGATCTTCCCGCTCGCGGAAAGCGTACAGAAAGACCGTCATCGCACCCACGTCTAGGGCATGAGCACCCAGCCACATGAGGTGGTTGAGTATGCGGGTGATCTCGTCGAACAGCACCCGGATGTACTGGGCGCGCTCGGGCACTTCCACACCCAGCAGCTTTTCGATGGCGCCCACGTAACCGTGCTCGTTACACATCATGGACACGTAGTCGAGGCGATCCATGTAGGGAATGGAGTGATTATAGGGTTTATGTTCTGCCAACTTTTCCGTGCCCCGGTGCAACAAACCCACGTGGGGATCGGCACGTTGTATGACTTCGCCGTCCATTTCTAGCACCAGACGCAAAACGCCGTGAGCCGCCGGGTGCTGCGGGCCAAAGTTGAGCGTGTAATTACGAATCTCAGCCATCAGCCTGTTCCTCTTCCTTCACCGGTTCGCTGCCTTCTTCATAACGGTGGTCATGGCGCACCACGCGGGGTACCAGCATACGCTGCTCGATGGTCACAGGTTCGTAGACCACCCTGCCCTTGTCCTCGTCGTAGCGCATCTCCACCTGCCCCACCAGGGGGAAGTCCTTGCGGAAGGGATGGCCGATAAAGCCATAGTCGGTGAGGATACGGCGCAGGTCGGGATGGCCATTGAACAGGATGCCAAACATATCGAAGGCTTCCCGCTCGAACCAGTTGGCACCGTTCCATATTTCGGTAACAGAATCCACGACGGGATAGTCGGGGTCTAGGAAAACTTTTACGCGTATGCGCACATTGTGTGACAGGGACAGCAGGTGATAGACCACAGCGAAACGACTGTCCATATCGACGTGAGCGTGAGCGCTGCGTTCGGCACCACGGCTGAAACCGGTATTCGGCGCATCTTCAGCGTTCCATTCCGACTGGCCGTAAGCGGCATAGTCGACACCGCAAACGTCGATACATTGCTCGAACCCCAGATCACGGTGGCTACGCAGAATCCGCATTACCGGCAACAACTGTTCCTTGGGAACAACCAGGGTTATTTCATTGTACGTGCGTGTCCATTTGCATTCCTCAAAGTCCTCTTCCAGTTGATCTTCCAGGGCTTCTTCCAGGTCGTCGAGTCTGTCTTCCATGCTCATGCGGTTTCCTCGACCTTGGTTCGCGCAATGGTGGTTTCGCGGCGAATCTTTTTTTGCAGTTGCACGATGCCATAGAGCAAGGCTTCCGCAGTGGGCGGGCAACCGGGCACGTAGACATCGACAGGCACCACGCGGTCGCAGCCACGCACCACCGCATAGGAATAATGATAGTAGCCGCCGCCATTGGCGCAGGAACCCATAGAGATCACCCATTTGGGATCCGGCATCTGGTCATAGACCTTACGCAGCGCCGGCGCCATCTTGTTGACCAGGGTGCCGGCGACGATCATGACATCCGATTGACGAGGGCTGGGCCGGAAGATGATACCAAAGCGGTCCAGGTCATAACGCGAGGCGCCGGCCTGCATCATTTCCACCGCACAACAGGCTAGACCAAAGGTCATGGGCCACATGGAACCAGTACGCGCCCAGTTGATGACAGTATCCAGCGAGGTAGTAACATAGCCTTCCTCGAATACGCCTTCTATTCCCATTCCAGCGCTCCCTTCTTCCACTCGTAAATAAAGCCGA
>DTXR01000338.1 GCA_012962365.1 Chromatiaceae bacterium
TCCGGCGATTCGCCGGGAGATGGAATTCAGGCTAGCCACCCTGGCCGGTGAACCCTACGTGCTGCTGGTTGTCCCATTACTGGTGGAAAACAATCTGAATACCATGGTAGATCGCGTCCTGCTGGTGGATACGCCAGAACGTCTGCAGGTTGAACGGGTATGTCGCAGGGATAATATAGACGAAACACAGGCAAGGAAAATACTTGCAGCCCAGGCGTCAAGAGCAGACCGCAGGCGCATCGCCGATGACATCATCGAGAACAGCGGCGATCTGCACCAGCTGTACGAGCAGATCAAAAAACTGCACGAGCTGTATTTATCCCTCGGAGCCTCGACAGATTGAACCACCGCTCCATCTGGTGGACAATACACCCAATACCCTCACTGGCCGGAAGCCCGTTTTGCAAAACCCGATTCTTTTTGAGCACCCACTGAACGAACGGACACGTACGCTGCTGCGAATCTCCCATTTGTTTGAGCAATTCGAATTTCATCTGGCCGGCAGCAGCCAGTGGCACAGCCGGGCCGCGTTACAGGCGCTACTGGATATCAGCAGCATACTGGCTCGGGCAGACATTAAGAAAGATCTGCTCAAACATCTGGAGCGACAGCAGAAAGCCCTGTCTTCCATCAGCACCAATCCGAAGGTGGATCAGATCCGTCTGCAACAGGTGTTGGATGACATCGCCCGGATGATCGACCGGCTCTATACCAGTGGCAGGCAATTGGGCGGTGCGCTGAAGAAGAGCGACTTTCTGAACAGCATCTCACAACGTGCGCTCATCCCCGGCGGAAGCTACGAATTCGATCTTCCCCAGTTCCACTATTGGCTCAACCTGCCGCATACGGAAAGGGTCATGCAGCTGGACGATTGGCGACATGAAATCGGTAACGTCCAGGAAACCACCGAATTGCTGCTGGGCCTGCTGCGCAGTGGCAGCACCTATCAGCAGCAAAACGCCATCAAAGGGATCCATCAACAAAACCTCGACACTAAACGCGAGGTACAGCTTATCCAGGTAAAAGTGGATGCCTCATCCCTGCTGTACGCCGAGATCAGCGGCAGTAAACATCGCTTCTGCATTCGCTTCCTGGAAAGCAGCCAGTGGGAGCAGCCCAGACAAACCGAACAGGATGTGCCATTTCAGTTGAAGACCTGTGCAATCTGACGACAACAATGCGCGCAAGCTTCCCGCCACCGTTCCCTGCCCCACCTGCGGACAGCCGGTGAAATGGGAGGAAGCCTCGACATGGCGGCCATTTTGCAGCCGGCGCTGCCAGTTGATCGACCTCAACGAATGGCTCACCGACGAGGAAGAACAAAAGCCTCCGTCAGATTGATGGCCACAACCCACGGATACCGGCGATTCCCTGGGCTCCGTGCAGCCAACTCAATTCGAGCAACGCCGGTGTCATGCCGCCCAAGGCGTATACGGGAATGGAAATATCGTGGCACAATCCACCGAAGCCTTCCCAACCAAGCACTTCCGCATCCGGATGACTCTGTGTCGGTAGCACAGGTGAGAGCACAGCAAAATCCACACCGGCGGATTGGGCCTGTTGCAATTCCCCCGCGTCATGACAGGAAGCGGCCAGCAGCAAGCCCTCGTATTCCTTTCTGTCATTCAGGACTGACAAGCGGCGGCGATCGAGATGCAAGCCATGCGCACCGATTTTCCGCGCCAGTTCCAACGGACCATTCAGCAGCATACGAGCGCCGTATTCGTCACAAAGCGCTCTTGCCTTTCCAGCCAGAACTTCGAGCTGTGGATTCTGCAGTCCGAACACACGAAACTGCACCATTGAAATACCGGTTTCCAGCGCCTGATGCAATTGCCGCAAGAACAGCGACAAATTTTCGCAGGCCGGGGGCGTAATCAGATAGCTGTCCGGCAAATTCAGCGCCTGAAGGATGGGTTTGTCTGCGGCCGGCATGGGCCAGTCGGAAAGCCGCTCTCGCGGTACCCAAGCCAGCGGCTGACCTTCTCTGCCATCGGGTTCATTGTCCCACTCTGTAACCAGCCAGGTATCCAGAGTCACGGTTCGGTCGGCATAGCGATGAGTCACACGAATCAGTGGCCGGTACTGCCGTACCTGGATCCCAAGCTCTTCCTGCAATTCGCGGGAAAGTGCCTGCCGCACCTGCTCACCCGCTTCCAGCTTTCCTCCAGGAAATTCCCAGAGCCCACCCTGATGGCTTTCGGCTGCACGTTGGGCCAGCAGCACCTTGCCTTGAGAATCGAGCAGCACACCGGCGGCCACATGCACAGTAGGCAAGGCTGTCTCTTCAGGTTCGGTATTCGGCGTTGATCTTGACATAGTCGAACGACAGATCGCAGGTGAGGATGCGGGTAACGGCGTCTCCCGTTCCCAAGGCGATACGGATCGTCAGCGTCGGCTGTTCCATCACAGCCTGCCCCGCTTCTTCCGTATAGCCCGCATCTCGTCCTCCCTGACTGACTATACAGACATCATCCAGCCAGATACGCACCCTGTCGATGTCCAGGTCTTCGACCCCTGCTCGTCCCACGGCAGCCAGAATGCGGCCCCAATTGGGGTCGGAGGCAAACAGAGCGGTCTTCACCAGCGGCGAATGGGCAACAGTATAGGCCACATCCCGCGCCTGGTTTTCGCTCGCGGCTTCTTCTACCACGATCTCGACCAGCTTGGTTGCTCCTTCGCCATCCAGCACGATGGATCGGGCCAGCCGCATGCAGACATCATTCACCGCCTGTTGAAATGCCTGCCCCGCATCAGACGCTTTGTCCGCGACTTCCACGTCGGATGCGCCGCTGGCCATGAGAACACAGGCATCATTGGTGGACGTGTCGCCATCGACGGTGATGGCGTTGAACGAAGGCCCGACAGCGGTTTCCAGCACGTGCTGCAGTTCGGTTTGCGGAATCCGGGCATCTGTAGCCACGAATGCCAACATGGTCGCCATATCCGGGCGGATCATCCCGGAACCCTTGCACATGCCGGTCACGGTCACAGTTTTTCCATCCAATTCAAAACTGCGGCTCGCCAGTTTTGGCACAGTGTCCGTCGTCATGATGGCTGCAGCGGCTTGCTGCCAGCTGTCCTCCCGCAGGGAGGACAGCAGACCGGGAATTGCGCTGGCAAAAGGGTCGACGGGCAAATCCTCGCCAATGACGCCGGTGGAAAAGGGCAACACCTGATTCATGGCGACACCGGTCGCAGCTGCAATCAGGCGACAGGTCTCGTAACTGGCGGCCATACCGGCGTCACCCGTACCCGCATTGGCATTGCCGGAGTTGATCAATAGATACCGGGGTGAGGTCTTTTCGAGATGCTGCCGGGCGACCGTTACCGGGGCAGCGCAGAAAGCGTTGCGGGTGAACACCGCTGCGGCAGTGCTGCCTTCCGCCAGCGCCATGAGTACCAGATCATCCCTGTCCCGGTAGCGAATACCGGCTGCGGCCGACGCCAGGTAAATACCGGCTACGGGCAGGACATCATCATTCATATTTACTGCAACTTGCCGTGGCACTGCTTGTATTTCTTGCCGGAACCACAGGGGCAAGGCTCGTTGCGTCCGATTTTTCGATCCGGGCGCACATAGGGTTGTTGCGGCTCTTCACCGGCATCGCCCGCCACCCGGGGTTCTTCTTCCGGCAAGCCATCGAAGGCGTCGTGCTTGAATTCAAACTCGTTGATCTGAGGCTCGACTTCCAGAGAAGGCGCATCGGCCAGTTGAATCTTGCTGAGGGTTTCCACAACCTCGACTTTTATCGCATCCAGCATTCCCGAGAACAGTTCAAAGGCTTCACGCTTGTATTCCTGCTTGGGGTTCTTCGCAGCAAAACCTCGCAGGTGGATGCCCTGCCGCAGGTAATCCATGGCCGCAAGATGCTCCTTCCAGTGCGTATCCAGGGTCTGCAGCATGACGGCCTTTTCGATGTAGCGCATCTGCTCTTCACCCGCAAGCGCCACCTTATCGGCGTATACTTTTTCCAGGGTTTCCAGCAGGCGCTGGCGCAAGGTCTCTTCGTGCAGCGTATCATCCTCATCCAGCCACTGCTGTATGGGCAGGTCGAGATCGAAATGCGTTTTCATCGCCTCGGTAAGGCCGGGAATATCCCATTGCTCCTCGATGCTCTGCGGCGGGATGTAGGTATCGATGACATCGTTGAGCACATCGGCACGCAGGCTGGCAATGGTCTCGGAAATATCTTCCACATCCATGAGTTCGTTACGCTGCTCATACACGACCTTGCGCTGGTCATTGGCAACATCATCATATTCCAGCAACTGCTTGCGGATGTCGAAGTTGCGGCCCTCCACCTTGCGTTGGGCATTTTCGATGGCCTTGTTCACCCAGGGGTGTTCGATAGCTTCCCCTTCCTGCATGCCCAGCTTCTGCATCAGCTTGCCCACACGCTCGGAAGCGAAAATACGCATCAGACTGTCTTCCAGGGAAAGATAGAAGCGACTGGAACCGGGATCACCCTGCCGACCTGAACGGCCGCGCAGCTGATTATCGATGCGCCGGGACTCGTGGCGCTCCGTGCCAATGACCCTCAATCCGCCGGACTCCAACACTTGTTTGTGCCGCTGTTCCCAGGCGTCCTGCAAGGCTTTCTTTTGTTCCTCGGTGGCATCCGGTCCCAGGTCTTCAATTTCCACATCCAAATTGCCGCCCAGCACGATGTCAGTACCACGACCGGCCATGTTGGTGGCGATGGTAACGGCGCCAGGCAATCCCGCTTCGGCGACGATGCGGGCTTCCCGCTCATGCTGCTTGGCGTTGAGCACCTCGTGTTCGATACCGGATTTGTTGAGCAGTTCCGAAACCAGCTCGGACACTTCGATGGATGCCGTACCCACCAGCACCGGTTGCCCACGCTTCACGCAATCGCGGATATCCTCGATGATGGCATCGAACTTCTCCTTCGCCGTGAGGTAGACAAGGTCGGTCTGGTCATCCCGAACCATCGGTCGGTGCGTAGGAATAACCACCACTTCGAGGCCATAGATCTGCTGGAATTCGAAGGCTTCCGTGTCCGCCGTGCCCGTCATTCCTGAGAGCTTGTTGTACAGCCGGAAGAAGTTCTGGAAGGTGATGGAGGCCAGGGTCTGGTTCTCCTGCTGGATCTCCACGCCTTCCTTGGCTTCGACCGCCTGGTGCAGACCTTCCGACCAGCGCCGCCCCGGCATGGTGCGGCCGGTGAATTCATCGACGATGATGATCTGACCGTCACGCACGATGTAATCCACGTTGCGCTGGAAGATCACGTGGGCGCGCAGGGCGGCCATCACATGGTGCATGAGGATGATGTTGCCGGTATCGTACAAGCTGGCATTTTCATCCAGCAAGCCCATTTCCGTCAGCATCTGCTCCACATGCTCATGACCTTCATCACTGAGGAAGACCTGCTTGGCCTTTTCGTCCACGGAATAATCACCCGGGCCGAAGTCCGGTTTGCCTTCTTCGTTGGTGCAGGGCTCCTGACGCGTCAGGCGGGGAATGATCTCATTGATCTTTCGATACAGTTCGGAACTGTCTTCAGCCGGCCCGGAAATGATCAGCGGGGTTCTGGCTTCATCGATGAGGATGGAGTCCACTTCATCCACCACCGCGAAGTGGCGGCGCTGTACACGCTGGTTAGCTTCGAACGCCATGTTATCGCGCAGATAATCGAAACCGTATTCGTTATTTGTTCCATAGGTGATATCGCAGTCA
>DTXR01000339.1 GCA_012962365.1 Chromatiaceae bacterium
CCCAAAAGAAAAAAGAACAGCTTTTGAAGCGGCTCGGGCAGAAGACTTTTTTTGCCTGTGAAATTGAAGAGAAAGCGGCTCGACTGGGTAAGCTCAACATGATTATTCATGCGGTAAATCCGCAGAATGCCCAGTGGCTTCACCAGAATTACCTTTACAACGAAGAATACGGCGGTCTTAAGCCCGAGATTGAATATGAAGTGGATTTCGGCAATGGAAAACGCAAGCAACGCATAGGCCCGGACAGCATCGATCTGGTCCTGACAAATCCGCCTTTTGGAAAATCTGTTAAGACGAAAAGCATCTTGCTGGATTACCAGTTCGGACACGAAGTCAAAGTGTTTAAGAAAAAGGGCCGTGCGCCTGAAAAACGTCCCAAAAATAGCCAAGACAGCGAGGTTCTCTTCATCGAGCATTATCTACGTGTTCTTAAGCCTGGTGGAAAACTGCTTATTGTTTTGCCTGATGGTATCCTCTCCAATGCCACGGCCAAGCCCGTTCGGGACTTTATACGGGAGCATGCCATCATTAAGGCGGTGATTTCGCTGCCGAGCGAGACCTTCGCTTCCACTGGAACATCGATTCCTACCAACGTTGTGTATCTGCAAAAGAAACGACCGGGGGATGTGCAGGGTGACATATTCATGGCCCGAGCTGATTATGTTGGACGCCGGGCCAATGGTGATCCGATCAAAGAAAACGACCTTCCGTTTATCCTGCAAAAATTCCGAGAATGGCAGGCGGGAATGCTGGAGCTGCCCGAGGAGGAGGAATCGTGAGCGAGTTGTATTTAGGGAAACATCTCGATTCAAACGGGCGGCCGGGTGAAATATATCGACACCGCCTGAGTGATTTGACAACTCATACCTTCATCTGTGGCGGTTCGGGTTCGGGCAAAACCGTCATGGGTAAGGCAATTATCGAAGAAGCTGCACTTCGCGGAGTCCCGGCCATTATTGTCGATCTCAAGGGGGACCTGTCATCACTGACACTTGCTTTTGGAGAAATCAGCGCATCGGCCATTGCCCCCTGGATTAAGGTGGAGGATCACTCAACACTCGGCCGTGCTGCTTTAGCTGAAGCCAATACAATACGAAAACGCCTCTGGGAGTGGGGGTTGGCAGAAGCCAATGTGCGTGAATTTTCTGATCAGGTTGCTGTGGAGATTTTCACTCCACGTAGCGAACTCGGTCGTAGAGTGGCTATTCCCCTCATATCCTCCCCGCCCCCTGATGTTGAAAAACTCTTCCAGGAAGA
>DTXR01000340.1 GCA_012962365.1 Chromatiaceae bacterium
AGCGCTTGCCGGTGCGCAGATAGAAAGGAACGCCACGCCAGCGCCAGTTGTCCACATAGAGTTTCGTCGCCGCATAGGTTTCGGTGCGGCTGTCCGGCGGAATGCCATCCTCCTCCAGATAGGACTTCACCAAAGCATCATCAACCAGGCCACTGCTGTACTGCGCCCGGAACGCGTGTTCGGGCACCTGCTGTTCTTCGATGATGCGCAGGGACTTGAGCACCTTGACCTTTTCATCCCGAAGCTCTTCTGCCTGCATGGAAACCGGTGGTTCCATGGCAACCAGGGTCAGCAACTGAAGCAGGTGGCTCTGGATCATGTCACGCATGGCGCCACTGCCGTCATAATAGGCGCCGCGGCTGCCTACCCCGGCGGTTTCCGAATGGGTGATCTGTACGTGATCGATATAGTTGCGGTTCCACAGCGGTTCAAGCAGGGTGTTAGCGAAGCGGAACACCAACACATTCTGCACCGTGCTCTTTCCAAGATAGTGATCGATGCGGTAGATCTGCTCTTCCCGCAAATGCCTGGCGAGGCTCTTCTGCAATTCCTGAGCGCTTTGCAGGTCATAGCCAAAGGGCTTTTCGATGACGACCCGGCGCCAGTAATCCCCTTCTTGCAACAATCCCTGCCTGCCCAGATTTTCCACCACCAGACCAAACTCAGCCGGGCGTATGGCCATGTAGAACGCAATGTTCTGAGGCAGATCCTGATGGGACTGCAGATAGTCCTTCAGTGCTGGCCAGGTTTTTTTATCGCCAAGATCACCACGAAAATAACTCAGTCTGGCCGCAAAACGCCTAAACACCGACGCATCAAGCTCCCCACCTCTGGCCCTGGCTTCCACCCAGCCACGCACTTCCTGCACGCAGCGGGCATCATCCCAGTCACGCCGGCCACTAGCGACGATTCGGGTTTCCGCATCGAGTTCTCCTGCCGCATCCAGGTGATAGAGCGCCGGCATCAGCTTCTCCCGTGACAGATTACCCGTGGCGCCGAATATGACATAGGTACAGCCGATCTGCTCAAACATCATACTGCCCCGAAGCGACATCCCCACCTTCACCCGTCCAGTCGGTATGGAAGTATTCACCTAATGGTCTATCGAGACGCTCATAGGTGTGTGCGCCGAAATAATCCCGCTGCGCCTGGATCAGGTTGGCCGGGAGTCGCCCCCGCCGGTAACCATCAAAGAAAGACAACGCGGCGGTCATGGCGGGAAGGGGAATACCTAGCTCGATACCCAACCCACAGGTCTTGCGCCAGGCTGGTTCTGCAACGCGTACCGCGTCACCGAAGAAATCGTCCAGCAACAGGTTTTCAAGGTGAGCATCCTTTGCATACGCATCCTTGATGTTGTTCAGGAACCGGCTGCGGATGATGCAGCCACCGCGCCATACCAGGGCGATATCACCGTAGTGGAGATCCCATCCATAGATTTGCGCCGCTTCCCACATGAGCATGTAACCCTGGGCATAGGAGATGATCTTACTGGCATACAGAGCCTGCTCGATGGCATCCACCGTTCTGTCGATATCCACATCAGCATCAGCCGAAGGAAGGCCGAGTATCTGCTGCGCCCTGACTCGCTGTTCCTTGAATGCGGAAAGGCAACGGGCAAACACCGCCTCACCGATAAGGGTGAGAGGTACGCCCAGTTCCAGGGCGCTGATACCTGTCCATTTTCCGGTGCCCTTTTGCCCGGCGCTATCCAGTATCTTATCCAGCAGGGGTTCGCCATCGGTATCTTTGTAGGCCAGAATATCTGCTGTTATCTCGATCAGGTAGGAGTTGAGCACCCCTTGATTCCAGCGCGCGAACACCTTCTGAATGGCATCGATATTCATGCCCAGCCCCTCACGCATCAGATGGTAAGCCTCTGCGATGAGCTGCATGTCACCGTACTCGATACCATTGTGCACCATCTTGACATAATGCCCGGCGCCACCGCTACCCATCCATTGGCAACAAGGAACATCGTCCACCCTAGCGGCAATGGACTGCAACAATGGTCTGATTTCCGGCCAGGCTTTCTCATCACCTCCCGGCATGATGGCCGGCCCGTGACGCGCTCCCTCTTCCCCACCGGAAACACCGCAACCGACAAAATGCATGCCCTTTTCCTGAAGCAGTGCAACCCGCCGGTCGGTGTCGGTAAATTTTGAATTGCCGCCATCAATGATGATATCGCCCGACTCCAGCAGTGGCAGCAGGCTATCGATCACATCATCCACGACCTTCCCGGCACGTACCATCAACATGATCTTTCTGGGTGCTTTCAGGGCGCCAACCAGATCTTCCAGGGTTTGTACACCGATAATGGCTTTGCCTATCGCCGGCCCCTGTACGAATTCCCGCATCCGTTCTGTGGTGCGGTTGTAAACCGCCACCCTGAAACCATGATCACTCATGTTGAGCGCGAGGTTCTGGCCCATCACCGCCAGGCCGATCAACCCGATATCTGCATTTTCCACAAGCTTTTCTCCATCAATATATACGTTTCACCAGGAAATATACTGACGGGCATTCTGACACAGCGGCTGATGGCAGGCCATTACCGGATAGACTCAGACCTGAATTCCTGAGTCCATCGGGGACAGGCAGCATATTCTGTAATCGGGATCAGGCTGACCCGGACATCTGGACAAGTCTCTCCTACACCTCCGGGCATAGGGGTTTGAGCCAAGTGATTCCAGAAATTGATGTCAAAGGTGGCGGCCGGCATCATCGCGTCGACCGCTACGCCCGGCTCATGGCGGGACTTGTACCCGCAGGAGTGCGGCCACGCTTGGGCGCAGCATAAAAAAACCGGCATCATGCCGGTTAAAAATTAAGGTACAGTTCTTTAAAACCTCAAGCTCTTGCCAGAATCTCCGCTCCTTCAAGCTTGGGTATGACTGTATTCTCCTCCAAATCCATGCGTTGCCGCAAACTCTTTAATACAGCACGAGTATCTTCAATAAAGGCATCTGTAAACTGAAACTCGCAGTCTTTCAGCCACCTGCGCTTGTATTGGGAAAACTCCGGCTTGAGCAGTTTATCGTTATTGATCAAGCCCCAGGCCATGTTCTTGACCGATGTATCCGCATGGGTCAGTAAACCCGGGTAGAGCTCCTTGTGCGAATCCGCCAAGTGATCGGTAACCATTTCACAAAGGTCGCATAACAGGATATGAGTCACCTTTGCAATGGCATTGACAGATAGCTGTTCCGGGCTCATGAGGCTGTCGATAACCGAAGCGGTTTCGACAATTTCCCGGCGTCGCCGGTGAAGATCGGCAATAGTCGTCATGGTACATCCTCCTTACTAAAACAAATGCGCAGCCGGATTTTTGTTTTGTTGGCTGTCAACAATCTCTTGATGAGATAAGCTTATCTTATATAGGGGATAAACAGAAATACTTGATACGGATCAATAAAACAACAAGAAAATTTGACAATTCGCAAGGCAAAAGAATACCGGCCATAAAGCCGGTATTCTTTTGCCTTGGGGTTGGTGTGCGACGATCAGTGTCCGCCACCCTTGAGCACCGTCACCATCCCTTCGCAAACATCCTTGGCGTCACCAAAGATGAGCGAGCAGTTGTCCTGATAGTAAAGCAGATTCTCCACGCCGGAATATCCGGGACGCATGGAGCGTTTGATAACATAGACATTGTGAGCTTTGGCCACATCCAGAATCGGCATTCCATAGATCGGGCTTGAAGGGTCGGTCTTGGCTGCCGGGTTGGTAACATCATTGGCACCGACCACCAGAGCTACATCCGTTGTGGCGAACTCCGGATTGATCTCATCCATTTCCAGAACGTGGTCATAAGGAATATCCGCTTCCGCCAGCAATACATTCATGTGGCCGGGCATGCGCCCAGCCACGGGGTGAATGGCGAACTTGACCTCTACTCCGCG
>DTXR01000341.1 GCA_012962365.1 Chromatiaceae bacterium
ACCAGTTCCTCCAGCACCGGTAGCACCTGGTCCAGTTGTTCATCCAGACTGCTCTGGATGCGGCTCTGTTTGAATACCTGGGCACGAATGGCCGGGTCGCCCTTGATTTGTCGCCAGCGGCCGGGTTCTGAGTACAGTTCCTTGGTAATCGGCAGGTCACGCAGGTCGAAGTCTGCGCCCAGGTAGCCCAGGTGTTCCCCGTCCACATGCACTTTCTGCACCGCGGTGAGGGACGGCCGGTTGGCGCGCAGGCTGATGTAGGCGCTGGACAGGATCATTTCCCTGTTCCTGTCCAGTTCCCGTATGTAAGGGCGTTGGGAACGGTCGCGCTTGAAATCCGATTCGATCAGGCCATCCTGGGATGCATTGGCGCTGACCTGTATGCCATTGAGATCCATGGCGTACAGATAGCTGCAGTAAGGCACTTGTCCCAGGCTTTTCATCAAGGCCTGGTCCAGCTTTTCCTTGTGGTCCCATACCCGGGCGCAACGCCTGGCTGCGCGGTGCATGGGGTCCAGGAGCATGTTGTACAGCATGTCCCGCTGACGCAGGATGTGCTTTTGTCTTGCAGTCGTCTTTGGCATATGGATCGGGTTTACTTTTTCAAATCGGGGCCGAAACTGGGGAAGGGCGTGACATTGCCTGTGTCACCGATATCGAAAATCATGTTTTGTCCGCGTTTTTGGACTTCGTCGATGCGAATCACCGCATGCATGGGCACCAAGATGCGGCTGGCGCCGGAAAATTCATCCTTCAACCGCTCTTCTGCCGGGTCGATAACGACCGAAGTATGCTCATTGAACAGCAGACCGGAAATCTCGATAAAGCCATAAAGATCACCCTGGCTGACCTGTTCCGCATGCAGCTGATACACCTTGCCTTGATTGTGGAATGAGATGCGGAAGATACGCATGAATTGTGTCCCGATGATGACAAAGGTCGAATTATACCAATGTACCGTATTCGGCTGTGTTGTAGAATCGTTGCATCGAAATGTTCTCAGGAAGGTTGATATGCACGATGGAAAAATCGCGCTCATATACACGCCCGGACACCAACGCACAACCAAGGTGGTGCGCCTCGAGACGCAGGTGGTTTCCGACATGAAAATATCCGGACTCATCCAGTGAGCGGTTCCGGCTTGTGGAAAAAACTGGAAACCCTGGCGCCAGATCAGTCTGTCCCTTTGCAGCAGGCCCTGGATGAGATTCCCTGGAACGCCGATGGCCTGATTCCCGTGATTGCCCAGCAATATGATACGAAAGAAGTGCTGATGCTGGCCTGGATGAACAAGGAAGCGCTTCGGGAAACCCTGGCTAAGGGGCGCGTTTGCTACTGGTCCCGTTCCCGCCAGCAATTGTGGCGCAAGGGTGAATCCTCGGGACAGGTGCAGCAGTTGCATGAAGCCCGCTTCGATTGTGATGGAGATACCCTGTTGTTGCTGGTGGATCAGACCGGCCCTGCCTGTCACACGGGAAGGCGGGACTGCTTCTACAATCTTGTGCAGGGCGACAGTCTGGTGGTAGACAAGCCCGTACTCATCGACCCCGAGACACTGTACGGTAAACAGTCATGACCGAAGTGATCGCATTACCGGCTTTCGATGACAACTATATCTGGCTGCTCAGGCGGGACGGTGTTTCCACCTGTGTGGTCGTCGATCCCGGAGATGAAGATCCTGTTATCGAATATCTGGAAGCCCATGAGCTGACATTGTCTGACATTCTCATCACCCACAAACATGGCGATCACACTGGCGGCGTGCGGGAACTCAAACGACGCTGGCCGGATGCCAGGGTTTGTGGTCCCGCCCATGAACCTATAGCCGTTGTCGAAAAAAAACTGCGCGAAGGGGACGCAGTTGCGCTGGATGAACTGCAATTGAATCTGCAGGTGCTGGATGTGCCCGGCCATACCGAAAGCCATATTGCCTATTTCGGAAACGGCTTGTTGTTCTGTGGCGATACCCTGTTTGCCGGCGGTTGTGGCCGCGTATTCAGCGGCACCTTTGAGCAGCTCAGCGATTCACTGCGACGAATCGCGGGGTTGCCTAAAGAAACCCTGGTGTACTGTGCCCATGAATACACGCTGGCGAATCTCGGATTTGCCAAATGGGTGGAGCCGGAAAACACCGAGCTGTTGCAGCGTATTCAGGACGATCAGCGGCAAAGAGCCAGAGGATTGCCGACGGTGCCTTCCACGCTGAAACTCGAATTGGCCACCAATCCCTTCCTGCGTACGGGACAACCGGCGGTGATCGCCGCAGCGGAAAAATGGGCGGGAAGTACATTGTCCGGGCACCGGGAAGTGTTCAGGGCGCTGCGCCAATGGAAGGATCGGGACTACGATTGATTGTGCGTTTCGCTGATGGCTCCCTTGCCGATACCTTCGAATGCCCGCACCCTGAATTGATCGCCCGGGTGTTTCTTCTCCAGTAATTCACGTATGTGCCGGGCAATGTTTTCCACCGTGGACTCGGTTTGAATCAGGTAGCAGCGATCTGCCGGCAGTTCCAGTTCGAAATCACCCTGTTCGGCGCTGTAGGAAAAACGGAAACAGCTCTGGTCGTTGTGGGAAGTGATGGCGACCATGTCTTCCTCGGAGCCGATATAGATATCCCGGAATTGTTCTGCCCAGTGTTTTTCCAGTGCATGGTCGGCACGACCGTTGCGCAGGATCTCGATGCGGGAACGGTGCCCATGGGCAATACGCTGACAGTTGCCGCAGTGCAATTTCAAACCGTGACTGTATTGATACCAGGCATCCCGGATATTTTCCGGGTAAAGAGTCAGTCGGACAGAACGGACATTGTCTGGTAATGCGGGGCGCAGCGCCTGATGGATGGCCTGTGCCACGTTGTCCGGTGTAATTTCACAGCCGGCGATGAACTGCACGGACTCGGCGGGGCCGCGATGACGGATACGATCGCCATTTTGCAGCAGAAAAGTCAGCTCGTTTCCCTGTGCCTGCAGGCCGGCATAGTCTGCGGGTAGCAGCAGGCGGTGATCAAAGCTGTCGTCGATGAGCTGTTTGACCTGGCGCTTGACATCACCGAAATCCAGCACCATGCCCTGCTCATCCAGACCACCTGCCAATTCGATATCCACGTGCCAGCTTTCACCGACCAGACCGCGTTCGGCGTGCAGGTAGGAAAAGTCGAGTATGGTGAGCTGGTTTACGAACAGGCGCATGTTTCGGGATTCGGTTGGCAGTTCCCCACATTATCCACCAAGCAGGGGAGTGATAACAGCGGGAATATTCAGGGATTCATTGGAGCGTTACCAGAGCGCTGCGCCCGCGGCATACCGTACATCCTGTACATAAAAAAAGCGCCCGGAGGCGCTAATCCCAATAGGAGGGAGGGGATA
>DTXR01000342.1 GCA_012962365.1 Chromatiaceae bacterium
GGCAGCCAGGATTTTTCCACTCCGGTAGCGCAGCTTGTACGTTCCAGGCAACGCAAAGCCCAGCTGGAAGAAGCGAAAAAAGCCATGGAAGAGCGTATTCCCTACACACTGCCTCCCAGGGGCATGGATTTCATTTTTGCCATCGGCAACAAGCAGCAAATGCGCCAGATACACCCCATGCTGCAATTTCATTTCGCGGAAGACCTTCCCGTGCTCAGCACATCCCGTGCCTGGGACGGCCAGCTGAGAGGCGATGAACGCTTCGATATGGTCGGCATCATGCTTCCGGAAATGCCCTGGATACTGAATCTGGATCCGGAAAACCCGCTCTCCCGCAGCAACCTGCAGGACTACCTTGTCAGAGGGGAAAGAAAATACCTGCGCCTACTGCCCATGGGTATCGACGCCTACCAGGTGCTGCCCCATCTGAGAAAACTGGAAGTATCGAACCTGACGCCCTTCGAAGGCAATACAGGCCTGTTGTATCTTGATGACAAACGTCAACTGCGCCGACGCATGACCTGGATAAAACTCCAGGAAATACCCCTTATCCTGGGAACTACCCCCCCAGAGAATACGGTGACTGTACTGCCCATGGATGCTCCGGATGTCGGCGAAAGCCCCGCACCTGCGCAAAGGTGAAGCCGCCGAGGCGCTGGCCGAGCGCTGGCTGCAGGCCAAGGGGCTCACCCGGGTTGACAGGAACTTCCGCTGCAAATCCGGGGAGATCGATCTGATCATGCAGGACGAAGACGCACTGGTGTTCGTCGAAGTGCGTTATCGCAGTCATACTGGCTTCGGTTCGGCGATCGACTCTGTTACCCCCGCAAAACAGCAGAAGTTGCTCCGTTCTGCCCAGCATTATCTGCAGCAGCTGGGGCATACGCCAGCCTGCAGATTCGATATAATCGGCATCGACCGCGAAAACCGGATCCAATGGATCAGGAACGCTTTCCAATAACTCGCCGAAGTCGCTCAAAACGCGCTATCGGGACATTCATTACCACCGGAAACAATAGTGGACCTCATCGAACGCATCAACCGCCTGTTCACCGCCAGCATCGAAACCAAGCAGCAATGCATGCCTGCACTTGCCGTGCCCATCAAGGACGCTGCGGAAATGATCGTCTCCAGCCTGCTCGAAGGCGGCAAGGTACTCAGCTGCGGCAACGGTGGCTCGGCCGGCGACGCCCAGCATTTTTCCTCGGAAATGCTGAACCGCTTCGAGCGCGAACGCCCCGGCCTGCCGGCCATCGCCCTCACCACCGACAGCTCCACCATGACATCCATCGCCAACGATTACGCCTACCAGGAGATATTTGCCAAACAGATCGCCGCTCTGGGGCATCCGGGAGACGTGCTTCTGGCCATCAGCACCAGCGGTGACTCACCCAGTATCGTGCGCGCCGTGGAAGCCGCCGAGCAGCAACAGATGAAGGTCGTGGCGCTCATCGGCAAGGATGGCGGACAAGTGGCTGCAATGCTGCGTGACGGCGACCTCGAAATCCGCGTGGACAGCCCTTCCACCGCACGCATACAGGAAGTCCATCTGCTGATTATTCACTGCCTCTGTGATCTCATCGACACCCAGCTTCTTGGCGAGGAGGGCTGATCTGCTGCCCGGTGCCAGGGACAGTATTCCAGCCTGATTACCAGTGACCCCAGCGCAGCTGAAAATTCTGAAGACGCTCTTCCCAGCGCAGGATCTGCTCACGCACCCTGCCGACACCCTGGCATACAGCTATGATAACAGCCAGCGGCAGTCCCTGCCCGCGGCCGTGGCCTTTGCGCGGGATGAGCAGCAAATCCAGAAGCTGGTGCGATATTGCAATGAATGGCGGCTGCCCCTCGCCTGTCGAGGCCGTGGCACGGGCACCACGGGTGCCGCCATTCCTCCTGCCGAAGGCATCGCCCTGTCCCTCGAGCGCATGGACAGCATCCTGGAAATCGACGCCGACAATCGCCTGGCAAGGGTGCAGCCGGGGGTGACCAATCAGCAACTGCAACAGGCCGCTGCCGAGCGGGGATTTTTCTGGCCGCCTGATCCCACCAGCGCCGCCGTATGTACCGTGGGCGGCAACCTCGCCTGCAATGCGGCTGGTCCCCGGGCGGTCAAGTACGGCACCTGCCGCGAGAACACCCTGGGATTGACCGCCGTCACAGGCAGGGGCGAACTTGTCCACACGGGGGTACGCACCACCAAGGGCGTGGTGGGCTATGACCTGACACGACTGTTCATTGGCTCTGAAGGCACATTGGCGATCATTACCGAAGCCACCCTCAAGCTTACCCCCCTGCCCGAAGCCGGACGCACGCTGCAGGCGGTCTATCCGGACGTCGCTACAGCAGCCACTGCAGTATCCGCCATCATGGCCCAACCCATCACCCCTTCCGCGCTGGAATTCATGGATGGCCAGGCACTGCAGATGGTGAAGAACTATTCCGATCCGGGCATCCCGGACGATGCCGGCGCCCTGCTGATGATCGAGCTCGAAGAAAGCGCGGCCGCTATTGATGCTGCGGCCGAACAGGTTGCCGGCACCGCTGCTGTTCCCGGATGTCTTTCCGTGGAAATCGCAGCCAGCCGGGAGCAGATCCAACGGCTGTGGCGCACCCGCAAGGCACTGTCACCTGCCTTGCGCAACGTCGCTCCCAGGAAAATAAACGAGGACGTGGTGGTACCCGTAGCACGTATTCCCGAACTCATTCAGGGATTGACCAGACTGGCAGACAAATACGCCATCAACATCGTGAACTTCGGGCATGCAGGCAATGGCAATATCCACGTCAACTTGCTGATCGACCCGGACGACCCCGGGGAGCTGGAGGCAGCCGAGGCCTGCCTGAATGAGGTCTTCACCCTGGTACTGGGACTGGGCGGCACCTTGTCCGGAGAGCACGGCATCGGTCTGGTAAAACGCGAGTTCGTCAGCAGAGAGATCGACGATCCAACGCTGGCCCTGATGCACCAACTCAAGGCACTGCTGGATCCCAACGGCATCCTCAATCCGGGCAAAACGCTCCCCTGACAAAACAGGAAGAGCCGCCAGTTTCTTTCTCGACCGACACTGATTTTGCATCCATCTGGCTGGCTGTTAAGATCAGCGCAGCACCCGATCATTTTCTGCAGGTTCGCCCATGATTTCACTTCGCCCATTCATTCCCTTTCTCTTCGCTTGTGTCATCACACCGGCCGGCAGCGACGAACTGGTCGCGGGACTGGAAGACCAGACCGGCCTGGCAATCACCATCTACAACAGCAATCTTGCACTGATCAAGGACAAGCGCCGGATCAACCTGTCGGCTGGCATCAGCGACCTGGCCATTCGCGGCGTCAGTGCCCGGATGCGACCGGAGACAGCCCTTTTGCGCAACATCGACCATCCTGAAGGATTGCAGGTGCGGGAGCAGAATTTCAATTTCGACTTACTGACACCGGAAAAAATGCTGGAAAAATACGTGGGACAGACAGTCGAAATCATCCGCATGAACCCCGCCACCGGCAAGGAAACCCGAGAGGCCGCCACCATCCTCAGCACCAACAGCGGTGTGGTGGCCAAAATCGGCGGGCGCATAGAAACCAACCCCGAAGGCCGCTATGTGTTTCCGTCCATTCCCGCAAACCTGCGGGACAAACCCACGCTGGTTACCCAACTCATCAACAAGACAACCGGTTCCCAGGAACTGGAACTGTCCTATCTGTCCCAGGGGCTGGGCTGGAAGGCCGATTATGTGGCGGAACTGAACAGCACTGACGATTCCCTGGATCTGGCCGGCTGGGTCACACTGACGAACGACAGCGGCGCCACCTATCCCAAGGCAAAACTGCAACTGATTGCTGGAGACGTCAACCAAGTGCAGGAGCAGATCAACTACCGGCGCAAAGCCCCCGCCATGGCAATGATGTCAGATGCTGCACCGGCGCCAATGGCGGAAGAGGCCCTGTTTGAGTACCATTTGTACACCCTGGCACACCCGACAACCATTGCCGACAAGCAGACCAAGCAGGTATCACTGCTCAATGCCAGCCGGATCCCCGTCACCAAGGAACTGGTATTCAGGGGCAACGACTACTACTACCGCAGCGTCTACCGGTCATTGGGCGAAAAACTGAAAGCCGCTGTCTATATCAAATTCCAGAACAAGGAGGCATCCGGCATGGGAATGCCCCTGCCCAAGGGCATCGTGCGCGTCTACAAGCGGGACAGCAGTGGAAACGCACAGTTCGTGGGGGAAGACAGGGTAGACCACACACCAAAGAATGAGGAGATCAGCCTCAGACTCGGCGAAGCCTTCGACGTCACCGCAAAAAAAACCCAGGTCAATTACAAGAAGGCCAATTATGGCCATCCTTACAGCTTTGCGGCGGAAAGCACCTATCGTATGGAGTTAAAGAATGCCAAAGACCAGCCGATTAAAGTCAAGGTACAAGAACCCATCCCCGGCGACTGGAAAATCCTGCGTGAATCCAGCAAGCACAAGAAAATTTCGTCGGGGGTAGCCGAATGGCAGATCGACATACCGGCGGAAGGCGCTACCTTGCTGGAATACAAGGTGCTGGTACGCTACTGAACAGGTCCACACGACAGATTGAAACCACCCATGGATTTGCAAACAACGCGCTTATTGAGTTATTGAGGAAAACCGAAACATGCTGAAACCATCCATCATCACGTTGTTTTTCATACTGCCAAGCCAGGTGCTGGCATCCAGCTCCAGCGAA
>DTXR01000343.1 GCA_012962365.1 Chromatiaceae bacterium
GACCCGCTGGCTGCCGCCGGAAATGCTCAACCAGAGTCCTCTTGACTTTCTGCAGACCCTGATCGTCATCTTTGGTGGGGGCCTGCCGGACAACCTTACCTGGGACGCCATCACCAGCGCCACCCCTCTGGACGAGATGCGCACCCAGCTGGAAATGAACAAGACCATCAGCGAAATATCACAAAGCCCCATCTGGGGTGATTACGGCGCCCGCGGCTGGGAATGGGTGGGCAACTGGTTCCTTGTTGGCGGCCTGTTCCTGCTGTGGCGCAAGGTCATCACCTGGCATATTCCCGTGACCATGATTGCCGGATTGCTGTTCACAAGCGGACTGTTCTGGCTGTTAGATCCTGAATCCATGCCCTTCCCCGCCTTCCACCTGTTCAGCGGCGGCATGATTCTGGGGGCATTCTTTATCGCCACAGATCCGGTTACCGCAAGCACCACGCCCAAGGGGCGGCTGATCTACGGTTTCTTCATCGGCATGATGGTGTTCATCATCCGTGCCTGGGGCGGTTATCCCGATGCCGTGGCCTTCGCTGTGTTGCTGATGAACATGGCCGCACCCACCATCGACTACTACACCCAGCCCAAAGTGTTCGGTGCAAGGGAAGACGAGCATGGTTAAGATGAACAGGAACATCTTCATCAGCGCCGCCATCCTGGGTGTTTTTGGCATCCTTGGCTCTGCCCTGGTCGCTGTCACCTGGAATGCCACGGCAGAGCGCATCGCTCTGAACCAGCAGCAGGCCTTCCTGCGCAATGTGTTCAAACTCATCAAGCGCGACGAAATCGACAACGAACCGCTCAAGGATGTCATCAGCATCCATGCTCCCGCTCTCGCCAAGAATGGGGTGCGGGTGTATCGCGCACGTCGGCAGGGACAGCCGGTCGCCGTCATCTTCAGCCCGATACAGGCTCCGGGCTATGCCAGCCCCATCACGATGATGGTGGCAGTGCGGGCCGATGGCGTACTCGGCGGTGTGCGCGTACTCTCACACCTGGAAACTCCCGGCCTGGGGGACAAGATCGAAGAAAGCCGCTCCGACTGGATCCTGGGTTTCGAAGGCAAATCCCTGCAGAATCCACCACCGGAAAAATGGAAGGTCAGGAAGGACGGTGGGGTGTTCGACCAGTTCACCGGCGCCACCATCACCCCGCGCAGCATCGTTGCCACGGTAAAGAAAACCCTGGAGTATTTCGAAAAGGAAAAGGAACGCCTGTTCAAACAACCCACGGAACCCACAACAGAAGCACCTTTTCACTAGAGAAATCCCATGAGCATGAGCTACCCAGAAATTGTCAAAAACGGACTCTGGAACAACAACCAGGCACTGGTCGCCTTGCTGGGACTCTGCCCTCTGCTGGCGGTATCCAATACCCTGGTTAACGGCCTGGGGCTGGGACTCGCCACCACGCTGGTGCTGATTCTGTCCAACGGCACCATCTCCTTCATCCGCAACTGGGTGCGCCAGGAAGTGCGGTTGCCGGTGTTCGTGCTGGTCATCGCCTCCTTCGTTACCGCCGTCGAACTGGCCATGAACGCCTGGTTCCACGACCTGCACAAGATCCTTGGCATCTTCATCCCGCTCATCGTTACCAACTGCACCATCGTTGGCCGTGCCGAAGCTTTTGCCTCACGCAACCCGGTTCCCCAGTCCATGATAGATGGGCTGAGCATGGGCGCAGGCTTTACCCTGGTACTCATGACCCTGGGTGGACTGCGCGAATTTATCGGCCAGGGCACCATTCTTTCCGGCATTCACCTCATGTTTGGCGAAGCAGCCATGAGTCTGAGCTTTTCCATGGGTGACGATTTCCATGGCCTGATACTTGCCATCCTTCCTCCAGGCGCCTTCTTCGGCTTGGGCCTGCTCATCGCGCTGAAACAGATCATCGACAAACGCAACGCACAGCGGGCAGCGGCCACCGATTCTCAGCCCGCATCTGAACCGGCCACTGCCGAAGGATGAACCGAGAAAAACGCGCGGAGATCTTCCGCCGCCTGCGCGATGCCAATCCCAAGCCCACCACGGAACTGAATTACAGCAGCCCTTTTGAACTGCTCATCGCGGTGATTCTATCCGCCCAGGCCACGGACGTGGGCGTAAACAAGGCCACAGCGAAGCTCTTTCCCGTCGCCAATACCCCAAAAGCCATTCTCGACCTCGGCGAGGACGGCCTGAAGGAATACATCAAGACCATCGGCCTGTACAACAGCAAGGCCAAGAACATCATCGCCACCTGCCGTATCCTGCTGGAGAAACATGGAGGCGAAGTGCCGGACAACCGCAAGGATCTCGAAGCCCTGCCCGGTGTGGGACGCAAGACAGCCAACGTCGTGCTCAACACCGCCTTCGGCCAGCCCACCATGGCCGTGGACACCCACATCTTCCGGGTCAGTAACCGCACCGGCATCGCTCCCGGCAAGACGGTGCTGGAAGTAGAGAAAAAACTCCTGCGCCACGTACCCAAAGAATTCCTCCACGACGCCCATCACTGGCTGATCCTCCACGGACGCTACACCTGTATCGCCCGCAAGCCGCGTTGCGGTTCCTGCCTGATCGAAGATTTGTGTGAATACCGGGACAAAACCGGCTGATGATCGAAACCCGGTGGTTGTTTCCCCTTTGCCAGGGTGCTTGCTCTTTCTATTGCCTTACAGGCTCCCAAAGCACTATCGTAAGTTAACAGTAGTTGCACCCATTGCAACAGTGATGAAAGAACTGATTGTCAAATACAAGGTCTTCTCAAAAAGGCTTAAGGCCTTTGGTGTTGGGTCACTGGCTCCTGTTGCCTCCAACCAGACTGATGACGGACGCGCAAAAAAACAGGCGCGTGGAGCTGGTGGAACAATAATAATGCCAGGCTTCCATTCATCAGCTTTCCGGTAACAATGGCGGCTCATCCTCCAAGTCATCGAGCTCCACCTTTTCGATCTTGACGAAACGCTTGCTGATTTTCTGTGCCGAGGTGTTCACCTGTTTTACATCGTCATGAGCCTGGCGGATATGGGTGGCTAGCTTGTCCATGCGTGCCTGGAATCGGCCAAAATCCGCCGAGAGCAGACGCAGATGATCCTGTATGACATGCACCTGTTTGCGTGTTTCCACATCCTTGATGACTGCGCGGGCGGTAGTGAGTACAGCCATGAGGGTGGTGGGTGATACCAGCCACACCCGGCGGCGCTGGGCTTCTTCCACCAGCTCGGGGAAATGGGCGTGGATCTCGGCAAACAGAGATTCGGCGGGCAGAAACATGACCGCTCCGTCCGCCGTCTCGCCGGGCACCAGGTACTTGTCGGCGATGTCGCTGATGTGCTTTTTGATGTCCTGGCGGAACTGACGGCGGGCCTGGTTGCGTTCCGCATCCGTGGCATCGTTATCCATCATGCGCTGGTAGCTCTCCAGGGGGAATTTTGCATCAATGGGCACCCGGCCCGTGGGCTCCGGCAGTGTCAGCAGGCAGTCCACCCGGGTGTCATTGCTCAGGGTCTGCTGCA
>DTXR01000344.1 GCA_012962365.1 Chromatiaceae bacterium
ATCAAAGCACCATCAGCATCTTGTTCGGCATACCATCCGGTGCCCTGCAATTGCTGCTGAATCTGCTTCCACGGGTTTTCCATCTCCGTTTTATCTTCCGGAGGCACAACCACCAGGTCACCATTGGACGCCCTCGTTACCTTCCATCCGACGGCTTCCAACTGGCTGGCGAGTTGGCCGGTATCCAGTGGTGTGGATGAAGATGATGCGGAGGCCGAGCTGGTTTGTCCCGGTGCCGGCGAATTTTCCAGAGATTTTTCGAGACTGGAGACTGAGCTCTGTGCGAACGTAAGGCCGACAAAGCTGGATAAAGAGACGACGAGTAAGCCTCGTCGTATTGTGATGAAATTGATTTTCATGATGTTTCCTTTGGACAGTGGGTGGATCAATGTGTTTGTTCAATAAACGAAGTTCAAAATTGCTCAGCGCTGGATGCTGTTCCCGAACACAGATAAGAAAAGCACACCGTATGAAAATTGGCTGCAGGCTCTTTATTGATGATAGCCATTGGCAGATCACCAGTACTCCATCAAACTTCGACTGGCAGGTTGCTGATAAACACGGTTTTCAGCAACCTGTGTGCGATACATGAAGGCATCGTTTTTACCCGACCCTGAATCCGTGAGTCCATCGGGGTGCATAGCACAGACCTCAGGGCATGGCTGCGATTGTTCACTGTGCTATCCAAATCAAAATCCTGCGCTCCCTCTGAACTCACGGAATCAGGTCAATGTTTCTAAGCCATTGATAACGTGGGAAACGGACAATGAAAGTGACCATTTCCTCGTCGAAAAAGCCCATGGGGGGCTTCTTCAACATCACGTCTGGGTACAAGCAAAAGATGCGCCAATCCTTGATGATTTGTGCTGATCCCATGTGGGACAAGGGTCTACGGTATTTGTCAATGGGATCGACAGCAGAATCCTGTCGCCCGAACCTGACAGATTGTCAGTGGGTGAGCCCGTTGGCCAGAACAACTCTGTTCGAGGCCGCATGTTTGCCTCACTCTCACCAGTAACAGGCAGCGTAGCCGTAAGTGGGGCGGGGCAATGGCGAGTTTGGCGGTTGTGTTACGGCGATGACCTGATCGTTTGCCGGCCTGAAAAATTGTCAGGTGCCTGTTGTGCGTGGTAAATCCAACTATAACAATAACTTATTTATTTATCAGCAATATCTATCATGACAGTTTGTCATGAATATCCCGAGTGGTTTTTTTTGGGGCTGTGCCGGTTATTCAGTCATAGGGCTTCGAACATGTTGGCTCACAGTGTGAGAAGCGACTTTTCCTCCGGTGTTGTCCTGCAAAGCAGCAGGCATGGCACGGCACATATATTACTATAAATCAATAATATACCTCCACATTTCTGTTCCGGTTCTGTCTTTTTTGACGGGGTATTTTAAAAAGCTTGCGATGGTTTCTCCTGACACATTGAATTGAAATGTGGCACACGGATTGCTTTGTGCCTTGGAACCCTTCGGGAAAAGTCGTTCCTTCCCAATGCTGTATGGGTTAGCGCCTTACATATATTCAGTATTTGGGAGTGACGATGGAAAAACAAAAACAAAATAGTGCCTTTTTTTTGTCTGAGACTTCGCGCCTCAGTCTCGACCGAAGAAGTTTCCTTAAAACCACAGGTATTGCCTCAGCTATCGCGGCGACAACCGGGTTGACCAAAATCAAGACCGCCAGTGCGCATGCCTATGAACCCTATCCGACTGATGATGAACTGGAGACCGTAGTAACCAGCTGCGCACATAACTGCGGTTCACGCCACATGTTGGTGGCCCACAAGTGGAAAGATGTCATTGTGCGCATTTCCTCTGATGACGGCCGTTATCAACGTGGCGGCCACTTTGGTAAGGACACTGCAGAGGAACCGCAATTACGAGCCTGTATGCGGGGGCGCTCATATCGACAACGGATTTATTCGGCAGAACGTCTGCTCTACCCCATGAAGCGGGTGGGAAAACGGGGAGAGGGCAAGTTCAAAAGGGTGTCCTGGGACGAGGCATTGGATTTTGTCGTCGAAAAGCTTCTGGATATAAAGGAAAAATACGGCTCCCAAGCCATTTTGGATCAGGCCTATGCAGGCGCGTCGTACGGTGTGCTGCACAAGTCTGATCAGATCGAAGGCCTGCAGGCGCGTTTTCTTGGAATGCTGGCGTGCCGCACCTCCTCCTGGTCTGTACCTTCTTATCAGGCCACGACTACCAGTTCGCGTTGGACTTTCGGCACCATCGAAGACGGCAACGAAGACGACGCTTTTCAGCACAGCAAGCTCATCATCATGTGGGGTTGGAACCCCGCCTACACCTTCCATGGCGGGAATACCGTCTATTACATGCGTATGGCCAAGCAATTGGGCTGTAAGTTTGTCGTCATCGATCCCCAGTATACGGACACGGCGGCAGTATTCGATGCGTGGTGGATTCCTATCAAGCCCAATACAGATGCCGCGATGATGGCGGGCATGGCGCACTACATCTTCGTCAACAATCTGCAGGACCAAAAGTTTATCGACAAGTTTTGCCAGGGCATGGATGCCGGCACGATGCCGGATTGGTCTTCCACATCAGCCAATGGCAAGGAAAACTTCAATGACTACATCCTGGGCAAGTATGACGGCCAGCCGAAGACGCCGGAGTGGGCTGCGGAAATTTGTGGTGTTTCCGCTGCGGATATCAAGAAGCTGGCAGACATGTATGCGCGCACCAAGCCAGCTGCACTCAAGGCATGCTGGGGGCCGGGGCGAAATTCCTTTGGCGAACAATTCAATCGCATGGGAGCCGCCTTGCAGGCCATGACGGGTAACATTGGTGTTCTTGGCGGATGTGCGGAGGGCGTGGGAAAAGCCTGGCATGCGGAAGCCGTCGCCTATCCCTATGACGAGTATTCTAATATTTGGTTTGGTTCCATCAAGTCTGATCGGTGGGCCTATCTGGTCAACAACTATCCCAACGTCAAGCGGGAAGAGATCGGGCTCTGGCCCAGGGATGATGAATGGGATGGCGTGATACCGAATATCCGTGGCATCTTCTGGCAGGGTTCGGACTGGTTCAACCAGTTGACCAACATCGGTGAAGAGTTGAAAGCCATCCAAAAGCTGGATCTGGTGGTGTGTCTGGATCAGACCATCACGCCTTCTGGGCTGTTCGCCGATGTTCTCTTGCCCATTTGCACGCATTTCGAGCGCCATGATGTGGCGCTGCCCTGGTACAAGGGTCACTACTACATCCATCGTCCGAAGGTTATTGCGCCCCTGGGAGAAAGCAAAACGGATTTCCAGGTGTTCACTGAGCTGGCCTGGCGCATCGGTGGTGAGCGCTTTGGTAAGGCTTACAACCCATTGGCCGGCAGAGAATACTGGCAAAACCCGGATCTGGTGGATGAGGCGTATCTGCGTACCTGGTGGGAAGATCGGGTGATGCATCATCAGCATGTGGATATGACCTGGGATGAATTCAAGCATTACGGTGTATACAAGTTCAAGCTCCCCAGGCCGCATGTGGCTTTTCAGGACAATGTGGAAAAAGGTGTTCCCTGGGCCACTCCGTCAGGAAAGATAGAAATACTGTGTACAGAGCTGGCGAAAATAGAAGACTGGAAAACCACTAAGTATGGCGAGCATATCCCCGCCATTCCCAAATGGATAGAACCATTGGAATCGCTCAATGACCCGGTCAAGACCAAGAAGCACCCCTTTCATCTGATCACGCCGCATCCGCGTCAGCGCACCCATTCCATATTCCACAATATCGGCATTCTCAAGGAAACCTATGATCAGGAAGTGACCATGAACCCACTGGATGCCAAGCGACTGGGGATCGAACAGGGCGACAATATTGAGGTATGGAACGACCGGGGACGGATTGTGGTTCTGGCGCATTTGTCGGAACGGGTCATGCCCGGTGTACTGATCGTGTACGAAGGCACTTGGCTGGCGCTGAATGAAGACAATGTGGATCTGGGGGGTAATCCGAATATGCTCACCGCAGATATTCCCAGCCCGGCGGGGGCGTTCGTGTACAACACGATCCTTGTCAACATCAAAAAAACTGATTTGGAGCACAAGCCAGGCTGGGATGATGTCGACGTCAGCCGGTCGCAATTGTTCCGGCGTGAAATGTAAGGAGTGGACCCATGCCTGTATCCGATATCTCAAGCATAGCCCGAGTGCTCCTGTTTGCTGTTGTTGCTGTCATGGTAACGAGCACGGTTATGGCAGACCCCAACAAAAGTCATATCAAGGCGCGCTGGGATCCCCTGCATTTCAAACCGGCCATAGAGAGTGCGACCAATGAGCAATGCCTTGTCTGCCATCAGGAGATCCTGGAGCGTAAAGTCCTGCCGGTAACGCCGGCGGGAATGGAAGCCGCCGATACCCTCGCTTGGTATCAAACC
>DTXR01000345.1 GCA_012962365.1 Chromatiaceae bacterium
CCATATCTGCCCGCTTTATGCTGGAAGCGAACACCAGAGAAGGCAGAATCAGCATGAAAAGGGAGAGTAGATAACGTCTTCCGGGGATCTTCATGGCTTTTTACCCGCTGGTTGAACTTACGCATCGATATTATCAGGAAGCGACACCCGGCTCTTGGCGCCGCTTCCTGTAGCCCCCGAACGCTCTCGGTTCCAGGCTTCTTGTGCTACTTTGATTCAGACATATCCAGCATCAATCGGTTCAACCGGTGTACGAATCCTGCCGGATCTTCCAGTTGACCTCCTTCAGCCAGCAGCGCCTGATCATACAGAAGATTCGCCAGTTCTGCATACCGACTCTTGTCGTCTTCCTGCTCTAGACGCCCGACCAGGGGGTGCTCCACATTGAGCTCCATGATAGGCGTGGGCATGGGCGCATCCTGGCCAAGCTGCTGGAGCACCCGCGCCAGATTCTGGCTCATGTCATAGTCATCGACGACCAAACAGGCCGGCGAATCGACAAGACGGCTGGACACCCGCACTTCCTTGATCTTTTCTCCCAGCGCTTTCCTGATGCCCTTGAGTAATTTCTTGTGTTCCTTTTCCGCTTTCTTCTGCTCTTCCTTGTCTTCCTCATCTTCCAGCTCACCCAGATCCAGTTGTCCCTTGGTAACTGACTGGAAGGTCTTACCCTTGTACTCGGTGAGGTGAGACATGAGCCACTCGTCCACACGATCCGTCATGAGCAGCACCTCGATATCCTTTTTCTTGAAGATTTCCAGATGCGGACTGTTGCGCGCTGCCGCCAGGGTATCTGCGGTGATGTAGTAAATCTTTTCCTGCTTTTCCGCCATGCGTTCGATGTACTCATCAAGAGAGACCATCTCGTCATCTCCTTCAGATTTGGTGCTGGCGAAGCGGAACAGCCCTGCGATACGTTCCTTGTTGGAGAAATCCTCCGCCGGGCCTTCCTTGAGCACCTTGCCGAACTCGGTCCAGAACTTCTGGTATTTCTCGGCATCATTCTTCGCCATTTTTTCCAGCAGGCCGAGTATGCGCTTCACATTGGCGCTGCGGATGGTGTCGATCTTGCGGTTGTGCTGCAGCAGCTCCCGCGACACATTCAGGGGCAGGTCATCGGAGTCCACCACGCCTTTCACAAAACGCAGATAGTGCGGCATGAGCTTGTCCGCCTCGTCCATGATGAACACCCTGCGCACATACAGCTTTACACCGTGTTTCTGTTCCCTGTCCCACAGATCGAAGGGCGCCCGGGAAGGTATATACAGCAGTGACGTGTATTCGTTGGTGCCTTCCACGCGGTTATGCAACCACTCCAACGGGTCTTCGAAATCGTGGGAAATGGACTTGTAGAAATCCTTGTACTCCTCGTCGGTGATATCCGATTTGTTGCGCATCCACAACGCGACCCCCTTGTTGACCTGCTCCCATTCGATTCCCTTGTCCTGGTCTTTCGTCTCCTCTTCCTCCTCGGAGGGCATCTCTTTGGGCATCTCGATGGGAATAGCCAGATGGTCGGAGAACTTGTTGATGATCTGGCGCAGCCGCCAGCCGTCGAGGAACTCCTTATCGTCTTCCCGCAGATGCAGGGTCACTTCTGTACCGCGACTGGCTTTTTCCAAGGTTTCGATACTGTAACTGCCCTCGCCGTCAGACTCCCAGCGCACACCATGCTCCGGTTCCATCCCGGCCCGGCGGGTGGTCAGCGTGACCTTGTCGGCAACGATGAACGCAGAATAGAAACCCACGCCAAACTGGCCGATGAGCTGACTGTCAGAGGTTTCATCGCCGGAAAGATTTTCGAGGAATTTCTTGGTGCCTGAACTGGCAATGGTGCCGATGGTGTCCATGACTTCCTGCCGGCTCATGCCAATGCCATTGTCAGACACGGTGAGTGTCCCGGCATCCTGATCCGCCCATACCCGGATCTTCAGATCCGGATCATCCTCGTACAAGGCATCATCCGACAACGCTTCGAAACGCAGCTTTTCCGCCGCGTCGGAAGCGTTGGAAATCAGCTCTCGCAGAAAGATCTCCTTGTTGCTGTACAACGAGCGAATAACCAGATTCAGTACCTGGCTTACTTCCGCCTGAAATTCCATGGTTTCTTTGTGTGCTTCGACTGTCATGTATGGATTCTCCCGAAATACCACAATAATTCTTTAATGAACTGAATCTATATTTGGTTTCACCGGCAGAATTTCAAGCCCGGGGCGGAAAAATTTTCCGGATCTGCCATACTCTGTTCAACAGAGTAACCGGGGGAAATCCGCATGCGGCCCATCCTGTCACATTTTCTGATCACGACCATGCTCTGCCTTCTCCCCTTGCAGCAGGCACAGGCTTTTTTCTGTTTCAAGTTCGCCATGGGGGGCAAAACGAGCAGGCATCCGCCCCGTTATCTGCCTCACAGTGCGTCGGCCTACGCCGTACCTCATCCATCGTATTTTCTTTCCCAACCGCGTTATGCGCCTTATCTGCCCTATTCTGCCAGAGGGGCGAACGAAGCCATCGATCATCCATCACCCCCTACAGCCCGTATTCCCACACCTTAAATCAGTATGTGATCTGGTCTGATTGCCGCTAGAATACCCCGCAGAAAATCTAATCCAGAGGAAAAACCGTGACAGAAAGAAAAACAGATGTAGCCATCATCGGTTCTGGCACCGCCGGCCTGAATGCCATGGGCCGCGTGAAACGCGCCGGCAAGGACTTCGTGCTCATCAATGGTGGCGAGCCCGGCACCACCTGCGCCCGCGTGGGCTGCATGCCATCCAAAGCCATCATTCAAGTGGCTGAGGACTTCCATCGCAAATCCCTGTTCGACCGTGAAGGCATCGAGAACTGGGAAGACATGCGTGTCAATATTCCCGAAGCCATGGAGCATACCCGCGATCTCAGGGACACCTTCGTTGACCGGGTACTTTCGAACAGTACCGACCACCTAAGCGAAGAAGTCTTCATCGAACAATATGCACGCTTTGTAGAACCGGGTGTGGTGGAACTGGAGGATGGCCAGCGCATCCGCGCGGATCGCTTCGTCATTGCCACCGGCTCCACGCCCATCGTACCGGAAGCCTGGAAGGCCTTTGGCGATCGCATCGTCACTACGGACGCGTTCTTCGAACTGGAAGACCTGCCCGCCTCCATGGCCGTCATCGGCCTGGGTGTCATCGGTCTGGAACTGGGTCAGGCCATCGCCCGCCTTGGCGTGGAAGTTACCGGCATCGACCTGGCTGAGAACATTGGCGGCATCAGCGATCCCGAAGTCAACAAGGCAGCTATCGAGATCATCTCCAAGGAGTTCCCCTTGTGGCTGGGGCATGGCGCTGAAATCAGCGAAGAAGCCGACGGGCGCCTGAAGGTTACTGCCGGAGAGCAGAGCGTGACCGTGGACAAGGTGTTCGCCAGTCTGGGGCGGCGGCCCAACCTGGACAAGCTGGGTCTTGAAAACCTGGGCATCGAGCTGGACGCGCGGGGCATTCCCGCCTACAACCCCAATACCATGCAGATCGGCGATCATCCCCTGTTCCTGGCGGGTGACATCAACGCCGACCGCCCCATCCTCCACGAGGCGGGCGACGAGGGAAAGATTGCGGGCTACAACGCTGCTCATGACAAGATCCAGGCCTTCCAGCGCAAGACACCCCTGGCCATCGTGTTCTCCGATCCCAATATCATCAGCGTGGGCACGCGCTTTGCCGACCTGGAGCCGGACAGCTTCAAGGTGGGCGAGATGAAGGTGGCTCCCGTGGGCCGCGCCCTTATCATGGGCAAGAACCGTGGCACCATTCGCGTCTATGCCGACAAGGTCAGCGGAAAACTGCTGGGCGCCGAAATGATCACCCCCCGGGGTGAGAATCTTGCCCACCTGCTGGCCTGGTGCATTCAGAAAGAAATGACGGTGGGCGAACTCATCCAGATGCCTTTCTACCACCCGGTGATGGAAGAAGCGCTGCAGGCTGCTCTGACGTCCCTTTATCATCAGGTAGAGGCCAACAATAGCGGCCCCATCGCCGAGTTGAGAACCCTGAGTTAATATAGAAAATAGATTAGTTATATTCTTTTAATAATTGATCTATAAGGAGTAATAAATGCCCTATTTTACCTATGAAGTTGTTACTCACCCAGAATCCGGTGCGAGATTGCTCACCCATATCGAAACCTATCCCAAATACCGGGAGGCCAAACTTCGGGTAAAGGAAGAGCGGGACAAACACCCGGATCGCGATCCACAGGAATTTCGGCTGGTATTCGCCAAAAACACCGTAGAGGCCGAGAAGTTGCTCAGCATTCCCCGGGACGAGCGGGTTATAGGTGACATATAGGACCTGAATCCGTGAGTCCATGGGGTCACTCCTCAAGCACCGCCATATAGTGCGGGTGACTGGACGACTACCGGGGAAGCCTCACAACAAACACATCACAACGGGCACTGTGCGCAATAGCAGCAGCCGTTGAGCCCAGAAGTCTGGCAATTCCATGCCTGCCATGGGAACCAACGACGATGAGATCGACCTGTTGCGCCTCTGCATAGGAGATGACTGCGTTTTTAGGCGTGCCCCAGAGCACCTCATGTCGAATATTGGGGTAATCCAGACTATCAGACAGTTTTTTCATCTGCGCTTCCGCTCGATCATGAATCTGCTGATCCAACTCTATGAATTCCCCGGAATCAACCATGAAAGGATCGTAGCCCACATCGAGGTAAAAGGTGCTTTCCACCGCATGAACCAGTGACAATACAGCACCATGAGCACGTGCCAGTTCCAGCGCCCGTGCCAGTGCGTGGCGGGCGTTGGGTGAAAAATCGAGCGCGACCAGAATATGCCTGTAAGGCTGCGGTATTTCCACGACCGGTTCAGTAACGGCTTCTGCGGATGATACTTGCTGATCATTCCCTTCACGCAGCCAGTCCCATGCCTCCTGAAGGGCGTCCCGATAAAAAAAACGCACCTTTGTCTGGGTAAACGCATCTCCCATTGCTGCCATCCATTTTTGCCAGGATTTGCGCCCAACGATGGCAATACGAGCGAAATCCTTGTCGTGTTCCTTGCCGAACCTGAAATCCTCCCATGCTGCCTTGGGCTCCCATCCCTGAAAATTTTCCAGCTCCAGCATCAGGGATATCGGACCACAGTCCTCTATGAGCTTTTCCAGCTCGGGCAGAAACTGTCGATAGTCTTCATCCGTCAGCTTACCTGTGACTCTGACCGCGAAGATGTTATTTTCAGTAACCGGAATAAACTTAAACATATCTCTTCTCCTGGCAACGGCTTACTTCACTTTAGATTATGGCAGCATTTTACGCTCAACAGGTTTCTGGTTTGTCATTCAGCTGGCAGGACGTTTTTCCCAGCCGCCTATAGTGTTATTGTATTTAAGGAAGCCCTGATAAACTCCATTTTGGTCATCCCGGCGAATGCGGGGATCCAGTAGAACCAACCACATAGATTCCGGCCTTCGCCGGAATGACCAATTAATCAGG
>DTXR01000346.1 GCA_012962365.1 Chromatiaceae bacterium
GCTTCGGTCACCCTGGAGTTCGTGGCGGGCTTCGACCCTGACAAGGCCCTGGCCGACGTGCGCAACAAGGTCAATCTCGCCAAAGCCAAGCTGCCGGACGAAACCCGGGAACCCACGGTGCACCCCATCACCATGGCCGATGAAAACCCGGTGGTCACCATCAGCCTGTCCGGCCCCGTACCCCAGCGTGCCCTCATCGAGCTGGGACGGCATTTGCAGGACAAGATCGAAGGACTTAAGGAAGTACTGGAAGCAGAACTGGGCGGTGACCGGCGCGACCAGCTGGAAGTGGTTCTCGATCCCCTGGCCATGGAAAGCTACGGACTGGATCAACAGGATATCTACTCACTGGTATCGCGTAACAACCGCCTCATCGCCACCGGCTCCCTGGACACCGGCAAGGGCAGCTTCGCCATCAAGATCCCCAGCGTGTTCGAAGACCTTGAAGACATTCTGAATCTCCCGGTCAAGACGCATGACGACCGTGTGGTGCGTTTCCGCGATGTGGCGTCGGTACGACGCAGCTACACCGACCCCCACAGCTTTGCCCGCCTCAACGGCGAAGCCAGCGTTACACTTGAAGTGAAAAAGCGCGCCGGGCAGAACATCATCGAAACCGTGACCCATACCCGTGAACTGGTGGAAAAGGAGCGCGAGAAATGGCCGGCGCATATTCGCGTCACCTACACCAACGACAACTCGGAACAGATCAGCTCCATGCTCCGCGACCTGGAAAACAACGTGCTGTCTGCAGTGCTGCTGGTGGTCATCGTCATCATCGCCTTTCTCGGCGCCCGCACGGCCCTGCTGGTGGGGCTGGCCATTCCCGGCTCTTTTCTCAGCGGCATCCTGATTCTCTCCACCCTGGGCTATACCGTGAACATCGTGGTGCTGTTCGCCCTGATCATGGCCGTGGGGATGCTGGTGGATGGTGCCATCGTGGTCACCGAATACGCCGACCGGCTGATGAGCGAAGGGGAAGTACCAGAACGGGCCTATGGTGCGGCAGCCAAGCGCATGTCCTGGCCCATTATCGCCTCTACCGCCACTACCCTGGCAGCCTTCGCCCCGCTGATCTTCTGGCCGGGCATGATGGGCGAATTCATGAAATACCTGCCCATTACCCTCATCGCCACCCTCAGCGCCTCCCTGTTCATGGCCCTGCTGTTCGTGCCCACGCTGGGGGCCATCATTGGCAAGCCCAGGCCCGTCAGCGACGCCAGCAGAACACGCCTGCTGCAGATGGAACGGGGCGACATTCTTTCCCTGGGCGGCTTCTCCGGACTGTATGTCCACGTGCTGCATTTCGCCACCCGTCACGCCTGGAAGATGCTGCTGTTCACCATCCTGCTCTCCATCGGCGTGTTCACGGCCTATGCCGCATCCAACCTGGGCATGCAGTTCTTTCCGGATGTGGAACCCGAAGGCGGCAACATCATCGTGCGCGGCTACGGCGATCTGTCCATCTATGAAAAGGACAGCCTCATTCGCGAAGTGGAAAATTCATTGCTGGATATGCCGGAGATCGAAACCCTGTATGTGCGCACCGGCGGGCAAAACCGTATCGGGCGCATCCGCTACAACCTGGTGGACTGGAAGGAACGCCGCAAGGCGAAGGAAATCATCGAGGAGATGAAGCAACGTACCGCTCATATCTCCGGCATGGAAATCGAAATCGGCAAGGATGAATCCGGCATGGGTGGCGGCAAGGATCTGCAGATCCAGCTCAGCTCCCGTTTCCCGAAGAAACTCGATGCCGCCGCCGCAAAGATCCGCAAGGCGCTGGAAACTAATCCCAAGGTCATGGACATTGAGGACAGCCGCCCCAAGCCCGGCATCGAATGGCAACTGGAGATCAACCGCGCCGATGCTGCCCGTTTCGACACAGATGCCGCCAGCGTGGGCAGCATGACCCAGATGGTCACCAACGGCCTGAAAGTCGGCGAGTACCGCCCGGACGACGTGGACAGGGAACTGGATATCCGTGTGCGCTTCCCTACCGACAAGCGCTCCATCAACCAGATGGACAGCATTCGACTGCTCACGGACAAGGGCATGATCCCCATCAGCAACTTCGTGCAGCGCAAGGCCGTTCCCAAGGTGGACACCATCCGGCGTGTCGATGCCCGCCGGGTGATCACTGTCAGCGCCAACATGAAGGAAGGCGAACTGCTGAGCCTGGAACTGCCTCATCTGAAAGAACAGCTGAAAACCCTGGGGCTAGACCCCCAGGTGGAAATCGAACTCAAGGGTGAAAACAAGGAGCAGGATGAATCCGAACAGTTCCTGGAAAAAGCCTTTCTCATCGCCCTGGTGGTGATGGCCATTATCCTGGTCACCCAGTTCAACAGCTTCTACCAGGCCTTCCTGATTCTCAGCGCGGTGCTGTTCTCCACCGTAGGGGTATTCTTGGGACTGCTGATCTTTCAGAAACCCTTTGGCGTGGTCATGTCCGGCATCGGTGTCATCTCCCTGGCCGGCATCATCGTCAACAACAACATCGTGCTCATCGACACCTACAATGTACTGCGGCGCAGCGGCATCGCAGCCACCGAAGCAATATTGCGCACCGGCGCCCAGCGCCTGCGGCCCGTACTCCTGACGACCGTCACCACCATACTGGGGCTGCTGCCCATGGTACTGGAGATCAACATCGACCTGTTCTCGCCCAACATCGACATCGGCGGCCCCTCTACCCAATGGTGGTCACAACTCGCCACGGCGGTAGCCGGCGGGCTGGCCTTCGCCACAGTGCTGACCCTGGTCATCACCCCCTGCATGCTCACCCTTGCGGCTCGCAGGGAGCAGCAGAAGGGCACCAGCCCACAGGTATCTGATATCCTGCCAAGAGAGCAGCTTTCGAACCTTTCACCGTGAGCAACAAATCCTCCATCCGTCTGATTCTCGCCCTGCTGACCGGCATTGCGCTGTTGTTTACGCTGCTGCTGGGCATCCTGCTCACAGATACGCTGGTAAACATCTGGCACAACCTGAGGGAAGCGCCGCTGTGGCTGCAGACAGGCGTGGCGACTCTGCTGATCCTGTTCTCCCTGCTTTCGGGCTGGCTGGTGTTGCGGGTACTGCGGCCACCCAAGACCCTGCCTGGTGCGGAGCACCAGGAACCGCCGGATCGGGAAACTCTGGAGCAGCAACTGCAAACCGCCCAGGATCATGGGCTGGACACGTCCACGGCAGAGCAGGAGCTGCACAAACTCGAAGAACGGCGGGCGGCGGGGCGTATCCATGTGGCGCTGTTCGGTGATATCAGCAGCGGCAAGTCCAGCCTGATCAAAGCGCTGTTGCCGGATGCCCAGGTGCGCACGGAGGTCACCGGCGGCACCACCCGGGATATCGAAACCTACACCTGGAGCAGTCCCGCCGGTGACGAGCTGGTGCTGGCGGACATGCCCGGCCTCAACGAAGTGGGCGGGAAGCTGGACGAGCTGGCCCGGGAAGAAGCCCTGCGTGCCCACATCGTGCTCTATGTGGTGGATGGTGATCTCACGCGCAGCCAGGCTAATGAACTGCAGGCTCTGCTGAAACTGAAGAAACCCACCCTGGTGGCGCTGAACAAGAGCGACCGCTACAGTGATGCCGATCTGGAACAGGTGCGCGAGCGCCTGCAACAGCACCTGGACGGGATGGGTAAGGCCGAGGTGGTCCCGGTCAGCACCGGCACCACGGTAACCGCCCTGCGGCAATTGCCGGACGGCAGTGAAGAAGCCGTGGAACGTCAGCTTCCGCCCAAGGTGGACGCCCTGCAACAGGCGCTGCAACGCATCATCGACAATCACGCCGATACGCTGGACAGCCTGCGCGACAGTTCCGTGTTCGTGCTGGTGCAGCGGCGCATCGACGAACAGTTGCGCATTCATCGTCGGGAAGAAGCACAGAAGATCGTCAGCGGCTATGCGCAGAAGGCCGTGGTCGGCGCCATTGCCGCCATGACTCCGGGAACGGACATCCTCATTCAGGGATTTCTCGGCACCCAGATGATCAGGGACTTGTCGAAACTGTATGATATACCGGTACGCAAGGTGGACGTTGAGCTGCTGCTGGAACTGGTGCAGAAGCAGGTGCGCAAGCATCTCACCCTGGTGCTGGCGGTGGCGGGCAATGCCCTCAAGGCCTTTCCCGGCGCGGGCACGGTGGCTGGCGGCGTGCTGCACGCCATCGCCTACGGTTTTCTGTTTGATGCCCTGGGCAAGAGTCTGGCCGCTTCTCTGGAGAGCCGGGGCGAGCTCCACCCCTTACAGGTAGCCAATCAGTTCGAGGATCAACTTGGTGAAGATATCAAAGCGTCTGCGGCGCATTATGCCCGACTGGCTTTTCGCGAAGTCACCCGACGCAACGACAAAGACTGACGGCGAAGCCCCGGATCATCTGGATCTGGCTCAGGAGAGCCTGGATGCCCTGATCAACGATCCCCGGGTGCCTGAATCCGTGCGCAAATCCCTGCAGCAGGACTACGAGGAAGTGCAGACCATGCTCGATCGCCTGGAGCACGGCCACCTGCATATTGCCGTGTTCGGCCGGGTCAGCGTGGGCAAGTCCGCTCTGCTCAACGCCCTGTTGGGGGAACAGCGTTTCAGCACCAGCCCCCTGCACGGCGAAACCACCCGGGCCGAACGGGGCCATTGGCAGGAGTACGAAACCGGCGGCGTGTTCCTCATCGACACCCCCGGCATCAATGAGGTGGATGGCGAAGGCCGCGAACAATTGGCGCGGGAGGTGGCGGGCCGCTCGGATCTGATCCTCTTCGTGGTGGATTCGGATCTGACAGAGACCGAGATCCAGGCCCTGAGTGAAATCGCGGCCATGCACCGTCCCATGGTTCTGGTGCTCAACAAGGTGGATCGCTACAGCCCGGCGGATCAGGAAACCCTACTGGCTTCCCTGGTTCAGCATGCGCAGGGCATCGTGGACAAAAAGAATATCGTCACCGCCAGCGCCGACCCTGCGGAGCGCCTGATCATTCGCGTGGACGAAGACGGCAATGAACAGGAAACATGGCGTCGTCCGCCCGTAGACGTGAGCCGGGTGAAGGAACGGCTGTGGGATATTCTGCAGGCCGAGGGGCAGACCCTGGCGGCGCTGAATGCCTCCTTATTCGCCAGTGACCTGAGCGACAAGGTCGGTGAGCGTATCCTCCAGGCCAGGCGCGAATTGGGGCAGAAGCTGATTCGTAACTACTGCGCCACCAAGGGCGTGGCCGTGGCGCTCAACCCGGTGCCGGTCGCCGACCTGGTGGCCGCTGCGGTGGTTGACGTGAGCATGATCGTGCACCTGTCCAAGCTTTATGCCCTGACCCTGACGAAGAACGAAGCAGGCGACCTGATCAAGACCATCGGCGCCCAGATGGTGCTGCTCATGGGCACGGTCTGGGCGGTGCACTTCATCTCATCTGCGCTGAAGCTGGGTTCCTGGGGATTCTCTTCCCTGATTACCGGCGGCGCTCAGGGAGCCGTGGCCTACTACAGCAC
>DTXR01000347.1 GCA_012962365.1 Chromatiaceae bacterium
AATCCGAAGCGTCTGACAATGAGCTCATCTATCTTCTTGCCGGCGTGGACAAGGCCCGCTTCAAGTGGCAAGTGCTTCCCGGTGACCAGTTGCATCTCGAGGCGACGCTGGTGAAATGCCGGCGCGGAATCTGGGTGTTCAGCACGGAAGCGAGAGTCGGAGACAAACTGGTGGCCAGTGCCGAAATCATGTGTACCGCGAGAGAACTTTGATCCACCCGTCTGCCATTGTCGATAAAGATGCCCGACTGGGTGAAGAGGTCAGCATTGGCCCGTTCAGCGTCATCGGTCCCGGTGTCGAAATCGGGGACGGTTGTGATATTGCCTCCCATGTGGTGATCCGCTGCAATACACGGCTGGGAAGAAACAACAAGGTATACCAGTACGCATCCGTGGGTGAGGATCCGCAGGACAAGAAATATGCCGGTGAGGAAACCTGGCTGGAAATCGGTGATGACAACGTCATCCGGGAATTCACCACCATTAATCGCGGCACGGCCCAGGACAAAGGCACTACCCGTATAGGCAATGACAACCTGCTCATGGCTTATACCCATGTGGCGCATGATTGCGTCCTTGGCGACCATACTATTCTGGCAAATGCGGCCTCCCTGGGCGGGCATGTACAGATTCATGACTGGGCTATTCTGGGGGGCTTTTCCATGGTGCATCAATTTACCCGCATCGGGGCACATAGCTTTGCAGCCATGGGCAGTGCCATCGGCAAGGATGTGCCGCCTTTTGTCATGGTGTCGGGAAGTCCCGCAGAACCCCGCAGCATCAACACAGAAGGCCTCAAGCGCAGGGGATTCGATGCGGCGGCGATCAAGGCATTGAAAGATGCCTATCGCATCCTTTATCGCTCCGGTGTTCGACTGGAGGAGGCGCAGCAGCAGATCGAGGTGCTTTGCGGCCAGCAGGAAAAGCTGCGCATCCTTCCTGAATTCCTGCGTAACCCTTCCCGCAGCATTATTCGTTAAATGCGTATCGGCATCGTCGCAGCTGAACCTTCTGGAGATCAGCTGGCCGCCGGATTGATGAGCGCATTGCAGGCGCGGCATCCCGATGTCGTGTTCGAGGGGGTTGGCGGACAACAGATGACGGCGCAGGGGCTGAACAGCTGGTTTCCTATGGAAAGACTGTCGGTCATGGGGCTGGTGGAGGTGCTGGGACGCCTGCCTGAACTGCTGAAAATGCGCATGGCGCTGATGCATCGCTGGCAGCAGCAGCCGCCGGATCTGTTTATTGGCGTCGATGCGCCGGATTTCAATCTCAAGCTGGAAACCGTACTCAAAACGCGGGGCGTGCCGACAGTACACTATGTCAGCCCCACGGTGTGGGCCTGGCGACAGAAACGTGTGCGCAAGATTCGTGCAGCTGCGGATCTGGTACTGAGTATTTTTCCCTTCGAGCAGGCGTTTCTGGAGAAGCACGGCATTTCCTGCACCTATGTGGGGCATCCGCTGGCGCATCGCTATCCTTTGCTGCCGGATCAGAAGGCGGCACGTGAACAGCTTGGCCTGCCCAAAGGAAACCCTGTGCTTGCGGTGCTTCCCGGCAGTCGGAGTGGGGAGATTCATCGCTTGGCGCGGCCTTTTTTGGAGACGGCTGCTGGCTGTGCCCGGCAGATTCCTGGGTTGAAGGTCGTCACGCCGCTGGCTACGGAAAAAACAGCGGAGGCTTTCCGTCTGGCTTGCGGACAATACGCACCGGATCTCGATGTGATGCTGACCCGCAACAACGCGGCTCAGGTGCTCACGGCAGCAGATGTAGTGCTGGTGGCTTCGGGTACCGCGACCTTCGAAGCCCTGTTGTGCAAGCGGCCCATGGTCGTGGGATACAAGGTCAACCCGCTCACCTACCGCATCATCATGGGATTGGGAATGCTTAAGGTCGAGCATGTGGCTATGGCGAATCTTCTTGGCGAAAAGCCACTGGCGCCTGAGTTTATCCAGACTCACTGTGAGTCAGAACATCTGTTGCCCCCCCTGAAGGAATTCTTCAGGAATATGGAACTGGCGGATCGAATTAAAAAGCATTACACAAAGGTGCATGAATCCCTCATCATGGATACCGATCAACTTGCAGCCGAGGCCGTTTTGAAATTATGGAAGGAAAAAGCACAGGTCTGATTTGTGGTGTGGATGAAGCGGGAAGAGGGCCTCTCGCAGGGCCGGTCGTCGCGGCGGCGGTGATTCTCGATCCCGCGAATCCCATCGAGGGGCTGAACGATTCGAAGAAATTGTCGGAAAAGCGTCGGGAGCTGCTCTACACAGAAATTCGTGAAAAGTCGCTGGCCTGGTGCGTGGGGCGGGCCGAAGTAGCAGAGATCGATACCCTCAACATACTCCAGGCATCCCTGCTGGCCATGCAACGGGCCGTGGCAGGTTTGCCCCTGCAGCCGGATCATGCTCTGGTGGATGGTAACAGGTTGCCATCACTGGCCTGCAGTGCGGACGCCATCGTAGGCGGGGATGCCAGTGAACCCTGCATCAGTGCCGCTTCCATTCTCGCCAAGGTGGCCCGCGACCGGGAAATGATCGAGATGGATGCCCTGTATCCCGGGTACGGGCTGGCGCGCCACAAGGGCTATCCAACCAAAATACATTTGCAGGCCTTGCAGGAAATAGGAATCAGCGAGATACACAGGCGCAGTTTTGGACCGGTTCGCCGCCTGTTGAAGGCGTGATTTGTATTGGATTCCATGAGATAGTCGGGCCATGCCAAACCAGATGCTGCTTTTCGTTTCCTGCCTGGGCAGGATCGCCGTGATTATGTCCGTCCTGTTAGGAGGGTCTTCGTTGGCTTGTGCGGAATCCTATATTCCGTGGCAGGTGGAAAATCATGCCATACCCGCCGCATTAGGGGGACTGAAAGGCGATCCCCGGCGTGGCCGCCAGATAGCTATCGACCGTTCGAAAGGGAACTGTTTGGCCTGCCATCATTTGCCTGTGCCCGAAGAAGAATTTCACGGCACTGTGGGGCCGCCGCTCGAAGGTGTTGGCCTGCGGCTCAGCGCAGGGCAGATTCGTTTGAGAATCGTGGATGAAAAGCAGGTCAATCCCATGACCATCATGCCCGGCTTCTATCGGGATCCCAGGTATTTCGATCGTGTGCTGGATGACTATGAAGGAAAGACCATCCTGACCGCCCAGGAAGTCGAGGATATTGTGGCCTATCTGCTCACCCTGCGGGAGGTGTCCGAATGAACAGGCTGTTTCTGCTGCTGTTTATCGTTGCCAATGCCTCGGCTGAGCAGGGTTTCATGCCCATATCCGGCAGTGAATACCTGTCCGAACAGGTGCGGGACATGCAGGAGGATGAGTTCGCAAATCCGGCAATGCCGACGGTGGATTATGGTCGCAGTCTGTTTCACAAGGTCAATGACGAAGGACATCGCTGCTCAGGTTGTCACGGTGAAAACGGCAATAAGCTGAAGCTGGAACGTATCGCGGCCTATCCTGTCTACGACAGGGAGCAGGAGCGTCCCATCACCCTTCAGAATCAGATCAATATCTGCAGGGAGGAGCGCATGGACGATTTTCCCTATGTCTACGATTGCCGGGAAATGGTGGGGCTGGAAACCTACATGAAATTTCTGGCGCGGGGACAGATCATCCGCGTACAGACCGACGGCCCCATGACGCCATTCTACCAGGCAGGCAAACAACTCTATCACCGCCGTTTCGGGCAGATGGAAATGTCCTGCGCCCATTGCCATGACCAGCATCGGGGCGCCTGGCTGCGGGGGCAGGTGCTGAACCAGGGACAGAGCAACGGCTTTCCTGTTTACCGGCTGTCCACCAGCCGCGTCACCAGCTTGCACCGGCGCTTCAGCGAGTGTCTGTTTTCTTTCCGGGCAGAGCCCTTTCTGTCGGGTTCCGACGAGTACATAAATTTGGAGCTCTTTGTCAACGCCAGGGGAAACGGGCTCAGTATCGAAACACCTGCGATCAGGGATTAGCCCGGAAACTGCACCGGATTATCTGAATTCATTGTCAAACAATGGATTAGGACGGTTTGTGCCTGGTTGCATTTTGCCCATGCATCATTCTCTGCGGATTCCGCTGCAATTTCCGGGTTAGCCATCAACTTCATCCGGATCCGGTGATAGAATGATCCGACCATGGAACCCCGTTTCGTACATCTCCACCTGCACACCGAATACTCCATGGTGGACAGCGTGGTGCGCATCAGTCCGCTTGTGACCGCCCTGTCTGAACAAGGCATGCCGGCGGTGGCCGTTACGGATCAGTTCAATCTCTTTTCTCTGGTCAAGTTTTATCGGGCAACCACGGGAGCTGGCATCAAGCCCCTGTTTGGGGTGGATCTGCGGCTCCTGAATCCCGAGCAGGTCAATCAGCCGGACCGTCTGCTTTTGCTGGCGCAGAATGAAACCGGTTATCGCAATCTGAGGGAGCTGGTTTCCCGCGGATATCAGGAAGGACAGCACCTGGGCAAACCCACTCTGAACCGGGAATGGCTGGATGCGGACAGTTGTCAGGGGCTGATTGCCTTGTCCGGGGGCAGGGACGGGGATGTGGGTCGCGCCCTGCTGGCGGGCAACCAGACACTGGCCAACGAGCTGCTGGATCACTGGCTGGAGCTCTTTGGCGATCGCTACTACCTGCAGCTTGTGCGCACCGGGCGACCCAATGAGGAAGCCTGCCTGCACGCCAGCGTGGAACTGGCGCAGCAGCGCCAGGTGCCAGTGGTCGCTACCAACGAAGTGTGTTTCCTCCGGCCGGAAGACTTCGATGCCCATGAAGTGAGAGTGTGCATCAACCAGGGGCGGACCCTCGATGACCCCCGGCGCCCCAGAGACTACTCGCCGGAGCAGTATTTGCGCAGCGCGGAGGAAATGGCGGAATTGTTCTCCGATATTCCCGAAGCGCTGGAGAACAGCGTGGAGATCGCCCGCCGCTGCAATATCGGCATGACTTTCGGCAAGGACTACCTGCCAGACTTCCCGGTGCCGGCAGGGCTGACCATGGATGAGTTTTTTCGCCAGCTTTCCCAAAAAGGGCTGGAAGAGCGCCTGCAGAAGATTCTTGATACCCAGGCAGATGATTTCAGTGAAAAGCGCAAACCTTATGACGAACGGCTGGAGATTGAGCTGGAAGTCATCATTGGCATGGGTTTTCCCGGTTACTTTCTCATCGTTGCCGATTTTATCCAGTGGGCCAAGGACAATGACATCCCCGTGGGGCCGGGCCGGGGCTCCGGCGCGGGCTCTCTGGTGGCTTATGCCCTGAAGATCACGGATCTGGATCCGCTGGAGCATGAGCTGCTATTCGAGCGCTTCCTCAATCCCGAACGCGTGTCCATGCCAGATTTCGATATCGACTTCTGCATGGACAGGCGTGACGAGGTCATCGACTATGTGGCGGAGCAGTACGGCAGGGAGGCGGTGTCCCAGATCATCACCTACGGCTCCATGGCGGCCAAGGCCGTGGTGCGGGACGTGGGCCGGGTGCTAGGTCATCCCTATGGCTTCACCGACCGCATCGCCAAGATGGTGCCTTTCGACCTGGGCATCACACTGACCAAGGCGCTGGAAGAAAGCGAGGAGCTGAAGCAGGCCTACCAAGATGACGAGGAAGTCACCCAGCTCATCGACATGGCGTTGCAGCTGGAAGGGCTGACGCGCAATGCCGGAAAGCATGCCGGGGGCGTGGTGATCGCGCCGGGCAAACTCACGGATTTCACCGCCCTGTATTGTGAGGCGGATGGCAGCAATCTTGTAACCCAGTTCGACAAGAACGACGTGGAAGCCGTCGGTTTGGTGAAGTTCGATTTCCTGGGATTGCGCACCCTCACCATCATCGACTGGGCGCTCAAGACCATCAACGGCCTGCGCAAAAAGTCAGGGCTGGAGCCGGTGGATATCAACGCCATTCCCATGGACGATCCGGCGTCTTTCGCCCTGCTGAAAACGGGCAGAACCACTGCGGTATTCCAGCTCGAATCCAACGGTATGCAGGAGCTGATCCGCAAGCTGCAACCCGACAATTTCGATGAGATCACCGCCCTGGTGGCCTTGTACCGCCCCGGGCCGCTGGGTACCGGCATGGTGGATGATTTCATTGCCTGCAAGCATGGACACCAGGAAGCCAAGTATTTGCATCCCAGCCTTGAATCCATTCTCAAACCCACCTATGGCGTGATTCTGTACCAGGAGCAGGTCATGCAGATCGCCCAGGTACTAGCGGGCTATTCCCTGGGTGGCGCCGATCTGCTGCGCCGAGCCATGGGCAAGAAAAAGCCTGAGGAGATGGAAAAGCAGGGCGAGATTTTCCGCAAGGGTGCCGTGGAACGGGGTGTCGATGAAGCCTTGGCGACGCAGATCTTCGATCTCATGGCCCATTTTGCGGGCCATGGTTTCAACAAATCACACTCCGCCGCCTATGCCCTGGTTTCCTACCAGACCCTGTGGCTGAAGACCCATTACCCCGCAGCCTTCATGGCGGCGGTGCTCTCGGCGGATATGGACAATACCGACAAGGTGGTTCATCTCATCGAGGAATGCCGGGAGATGAGGCTTGACGTACTGCCTCCCCAGGTCAATCGTTCCGAGTACCGGTTTACGGTAGGGGATGACGACCAGGTCATCTACGGGCTGGGAGCCATCAAGGGTGTGGGTGAATCTGCCATCGAAGGCATCATCGAAGCGCGCAGCCATGGCGAGCCATTCCAGGATCTGTTCGATTTCTGCCGGCGCATCGATTTGCGCAAGTGCAACCGGCGGGTGCTGGAATCCCTGATCAGGGCAGGTGCCCTGGACGAGATGGGCAGCAACCGCGCCACCCTCATGGTGCAATTGCCCCTGGCCCTGAAGATGGCCGAGCAGCATCATGCCCTGCAGGCCACCGGCCAGAGTGACCTGTTCGGCATGAGCGAACCAGAAGCGCCACCCGCCATGGGGATCATTCCCGATGACGTGGCCGACTGGAGTGATGAGCAGCGTTTGCGCGGCGAGAAGGAAACTCTGGGCCTGTTCCTTACCGGCCATCCCATCGATTTCTACGAGCCGGAACTCGATGGGCTGGTTACCCGCATCGGCAATCTGTCGCTGGATGACAACCAGAAAGGCTATGGAAGGGGCAAGGAAGTCACCGTAGCGGGGTTGGTGATGGCGGTGAACAAACGCGCCACCCAGCGCGGCATGATGGCCAGCGTACTGTTGGATGACAAGACTGGCCGCATCGAACTGACGCTGTTCAACGAGGCGTACGAGTGCTGCAAGGATCTGCTTATCGTGGACAAGGTGCTGGTGGTACAGGGCAAGCTGGTGCATGACGAATACCGGGGCGGCCTGGGATTGCGGGCAGAAGACGTGAGCAGTTTCGAGGCATTTCGTGAGCAGCGCCTGGCGGCGCTGGATCTGGTGCTGAGCGAACAATTCATCCGCAGTCAGAAGTGGACAGCGGTAGATGTACGCAACCAGTTACTGAAACTGCTGGAAGACTTCCGCGGGGGCAGCGTCCCCTTGTGTGTGCGTTACGAGCGGCAGGATGCTACAGCCCTGATCCGGTTGGGTGAATCATGGCGGGTGAGGCCAACGGATGAGCTCCTGTGTCGCTTGCGGCAGTTGCTGGGTGAAAATGCCGTGGCCCTGCACTTCGGCGGGAAAACGGTTAATGATTCCATGGCAATTGAGGTATGATAGGCATCATCTGTAACCCGTGAGCTGCCTCTATGGATCTCAATTTTCTCGAATTCGAACAACCGATTGCCGAACTTGAAGCCAAGATTGGTGAGTTACGTCTGCTGGGCGATGACGCCGAGATCAACATCCAGGAAGAAATCGAACGACTGGAAGAAAAGAGCCGCAAGCTCACAGAGTCCCTGTTTTCCGCGTTGAGCCCCTGGCAGATTTCACAGTTGGCGCGCCATCCCCTGCGCCCGTATACCCTGGATTACATCGAGCGCATCGTGGATGATTTCGAGGGGTTGCATGGTGACCGATCCTTTGCCGATGACCAGTCCATAGTTTCCGGTATCGGACGTATCGATGGCCGCCCCGTCATGGTCATCGGCCATCAGAAGGGGAGAGACACCAAGGAAAAGCTCAAGCGCAATTTTGGCATGCCGCGACCGGAAGGTTATCGTAAAGCGTTGCGCATGATGGAGACGGCCGAGCGTTTCAAGCTGCCCATACTCACCTTCATCGATACACCGGGCGCCTATCCCGGTATCGATGCAGAAGAGCGGGGCCAGAGTGAAGCTATCGCCAGGAATCTGCGCGAGATGGCCGGGCTGCACACACCCATCATCGCCACGGTGATAGGCGAGGGCGGCTCCGGCGGCGCATTGGCCATCGGCGTGGCCGATACGCTCATGATGCTGCAGTATGCAACCTATTCCGTCATTTCCCCCGAAGGTTGTGCCTCCATCCTGTGGAAGAGTGCGGATAAGGCGTCACAGGCAGCAGAAGCCATGGCCATCACGTCCGACAAGCTCATGGAGCTCGAACTGATCGACAGCGTCGTGCCCGAACCCCTGGGTGGAGCGCATCGTGATCCAGACGCCATGGCGGCCAACCTCAAGACATCATTGATCGAATCGCTGGATCGGTTACAGGGAAAGTCCCGGGAAGAATTACTCGACAACCGCTATCAGCGTCTGATGTCTTATGGCGTGTTCAGTGAATAAAAAGAGTCCACGTACAGTTTTTGACGGAAGATGCCTGAACAGAGATTCACGAACCCACATCGCCCCTAATACCCAAGGCACTCGCTCCGCTCACGGGGTGGGCTCTAGCAAGCTACAAGGTGAATTGCGCTTGCGCAAGAGAACGTGCCCTGGGGTATTGCGAAGATTTGCAACGAAGAAGCCGGGCATTCTGGGCGCAAGATACGCGTTCACGACTTAAATCAGAGGTTCCTAAGGTAAGAGAAGTTTCCGAGGCAAGACAATGCCCATGGAATCAATATTAACTTTTATTGTCGCATCAGCATTGCTGAGTATTGCGCCTGGCCCGGACAATATCTTTGTATTCACTCAATATGCACTATATGGGAAAAAATTAGGAGTTTTGGTTACGCTTGTTCTTTGCACGGGGTTAATTGTTCACACAAGTGCTGTGGCTCTGGGTATTGCCGTAATATTTCAAACCTCAACTTTAGCATTTACTGTTCTGAAAGTGGCGGGGGCTATGTATTTGGCCTACTTGGCATGGCAGGCATTTCAAGCATCTGGAAGCGCCATCAAGGTACTTAGTTCAAGTTTGCACTCTAGCGGTGCATTGTATCGCCGTGGGATAATGATGAATATCACTAATCCGAAGGTATCAATCTTTTTTCTTGCTTTCTTGCCGCAATTGGCATCGCCAGAATATGGTCAAATTGAACCACAGATATTCCTTTTAGGCGGCATATTCATTTGCGTTGCTTTGGTAGTTTTTTGCGCAATCGCTTTATTCGCTGGGAGTTTAGGTGGTTTGCTGCACAACTCACCGAGAGCTCAGGTATACTTAAACCGAATAGCTGGCACAGTTTTCGGAGTGTTAGCACTAAGCTTGGCTACAGTCAGTGCAGAAGGTGAATAAGCACCTAATAAACGCCTCAAATTTGACCCTGCTGGTAGGTGCGAAATTCTTGTTTGTAGGCTTCGATAAACCCCATTGAAGCCTAAGCATCATTGCCTTGTGCAGCAGGGAAATTTAGGCTAAACGTTAGGCTTCAATGCAATCTGGAGAGAATTTTGTAGTTATAATTCGAAGAGCTATCAGTGATGCAATAACAAAAATGCTTAATAGTACTTCATTTGTGTCGTAGTCTGCATACCAGAGACTTATTAATTCACCAATCAGTACTACAAGTGCTACATCAAGAATGAAAGTAACTCTTACACGTCCAATTAACAGGTAAGATTGAAAGACTCGAATGAGTTCAAAAGAAGCAAGGATAATCACTATCTCTTTGATCATTCCCTCGGCTCCGTGCATCCAGTTATCTGGATAAGAGTGATATAGTCCAAGTAATAAATTGATAAATCCAGAAGCCATCCAGAGATAGATGGCTATCATGAATGTTCCGATAAAAAAGCCAATAATGGTAGAGTGCCCTTTAATGGGAAATATATACGTTTTGTAAACAGGTTCAGTAGTAGTTGTGCTTTCTTTCATATATATTTAAGCAGAGTGAATATTAGTACTGTATTTTAATAATCATATGTTTCACCCATATGACAAAGCCTAACACATGCCCTGAGGTTGTCCGTCAAGGAAAAACCGACTAATTTGCCAGCGCTTTAACAAGCGGCGAACCCTTGTCTTTCAATGCCATCAGGTATATGGCCTTGTCATAGGGTTTATGATCCTGCCAGCAGCGCCAGAGGATGTCCTCCTCGGCAGGCTGCGGAACAGATCAGCATCGTCAAAGTTGTCGAAGCATTCAGCGATCTTTTCATCGAAATAATCGATATGGCCGAGCAACAAAGCCATCTGATGCACCAGGGCAACCACCATCAACTGATTCGGTTCGATAAAGCCGGGATCATTGGTCAGCTCAACAGCTGACTTGATGGCCTGGATACGCTTATCAATCACCTCGGCATAGCGGCTATTGTGTTCATAGAATAAAGCGTTCAAAAGTAGCCACCCTAGTTGTCTTCGCCGACTCAGAGGCTACAAGCTACTGGCTGATGTGGTTGAGGGCGTGATATTCAAGGATGGTGAACGCGTAGCGCCAGATCAACAGCAGGGTGTGACCGAATCAGTCATACACCAGATTTGACTATAGCTCGAACACGGCGGCGTGATCCTAAAACAAATCAAGGAATTGAGGGAGGTGAAGCTTCAAGGCTGCGATCCGCCGGTTAGTTGT
>DTXR01000348.1 GCA_012962365.1 Chromatiaceae bacterium
CGTTGTCGGGCCGTTTGGCTTGCTGCAACCGATTAAATTCATCCGCCTGCGTTTGCTGCGCTCCCAGTTGGGATTCCGCTTCCTGCCAGGCGGCAAAATCGGCCATGATTTTGTCGGCATCATTCAAGATGGCTTGATAGCCGTCCCGCTCCGCCTGTCGTTTTTGCCGCGTTTGTTCCAGGCTGTCCAATGATTTTTTAGCGCGGGCCAGATTAGCGGCTAGATTTTGGACGAGTTGTTTTTGCTGGGTGACGGCCGTTTCCGCCCGTCGTAACTGCTGCAAAACCTGTTCTTTATCCGCCAAACGTTCGGCGATGATGGTCAACTCCGCCTGCGCCGCTTGCAGCGCCTCCTGCCGGTTTGCTTCCTCGCCCAATTCCGCTTCAATCTCGCCCAACTGCCCATCCAGCAGGATGAGACGCTCTTTGACTTGTTTGCGCCGATCGGTAGCGGTGGCTTTATAGGTGTCCCACACATTGACGCCCAACAGTTCGGCCAAAATTTCCTTGCGTTTCCCGGCCGTCTTGGTGGTGAATTCATCCGCTTTGCCTTGCAGCAGAAAACTGGCGTTGATGAAGGTGTCATAATTCATGCGCAGGACATTTTCGATGGCCGCCTGAGTTTCCCGCACTTTACTTTCGCTCAACGTTTTCCATCTGTTCGGCTCTGTTTCCACCTGAAATTCCAGGCGCGTCCCTTTGCGGGCTTTTTTGCGGCGCGTCACCCGGTAAGTAACCCCTTCCAGATCAAACGTCAAACGCACTTCGGCCGCTTCGCCATTGAAGGCAGCCAGCCTGTTCACCACATCGTCATCGCTGCGGCTGCGGCTCTTGCCGAACAAGACCCAGGTGATACCGTCCAGAATGCTGGATTTCCCCGCTCCGTTAGCCCCGGAAATGCAGGCCAAATGAATACCCTCGAAGTCGAGTACGGCCGTTTCCCGGTAAGATAAAAAGTTAGTCAGTTCAAGTTTTGCTGGAATCATATCGCTACCATGTCATTTCTACCAAGTCAACCTTTTTACTGCGCCGCCAGCCTTTGATTTGTTTCTCACGAGCGAGCGCATCGTTGATATTGTTAAACGTTTGGTAATAAACCAGCCGATTGATGTTGTAACGCGCCGTAAAGCTATCTGGATGCGCTTTTGTTTTGTGCTGATGCACTCGGCGATGTAAATCATTGGTTACGCCAACGTAAAGTGTTTGACGAAAACTGGACATCAGATACACGTAATACTGCTTCATCAATACTTATCCTTTCCAGAAGTGAAAGATTCCTCCCGCTGGTCGGAATGACAGGATCATGGCCGTCTGTCATTCCGAGGAATCGAGGAATCTTTTTACCCGCTGC
>DTXR01000349.1 GCA_012962365.1 Chromatiaceae bacterium
CATCATTTTACTCTGGATGAATTTAAGGCAAGATTCAGCGAGTCTTTTGGTTACGATTTCTAAAAGGGGAAAACTTAATGGGACATACTCACGGCAACGAAGCATTCCTGCCTCTCAAAATCGCCATTCTCACGGTCTCCGACAGCCGTAACGATGAAACAGACAAATCCGGCGGCTATCTGCAAGAAGCCGTTCAGGAAGCAGGACATACTTTCGTTGAAAAAAAAATTGTCCCGGATGACATTTACCAGATGCGCGCCGCCTTTTCCGCCTGGATCGCCGATCCTGAGGTGGAAGTGATCATCTCAACCGGGGGTACCGGCGTCACCGGACGCGACAGCACCCCGCAGGCGATCGCTCCCCTGCTGGACAAAGAAGTGGAAGGCTTTGGCGAACTGTACCGGCAACTGTCCTTCGAGGAAATCGGCGCCTCCACCCTGCAATCCCGCGCCCTGGCCGGCCTTGCCAACGGCACCTTCGTGTTCTGCGTGCCCGGCTCTACCGGCGCCTGTCGCACTGCCTGGACGAAAATTCTTCAACCGCAGCTGGATATTCGTACCCACCCCTGCAATTTTGCCGTTCTTATCCCCCGCCTCATGGAGAAGTGATTGTGAGTGCCTGTGACTGCACACCCAGCGTATCCGACCTCAAACCCTATGAAGAAGCCGTGGAATTGCTGCTTTCTCATGTGAAACCCATCCAGGACACTGAAACCCTGACACTGCATGACGCCTTGGGCAGGGTGCTGGCCACCCCCGTAACAAGCAGCATCAACGTCCCCGGCTGGGATAACAGCGCCATGGATGGCTACGCGGTTCGCGTGGCTGACATCCCCGCTGAAGGCACTACTCTGAAGGTTTCCCAGCGCATTCCCGCAGGCGTGGCCCCCACAGCGCTCGAACCGGGTACCGCCGCCCGCATCTTCACTGGCGCGCCGGTTCCCGAGGGCGCCGACGCGGTGGTGATGCAGGAGCTGACCTGCCAGCAGGATGACGAGGTCATCATCAACACCCTTCCCCAGCCCGGCGCGCATATCCGCCGCAGGGGAGAAGACATTCGTCAGGACGAGGACATCATCCGCCCTGGCATCAGGCTGTTGCCCCAACACCTGGGCCTGGCCGCCTCTGTCGGCGTCGGCAGCCTCGAGGTATACCGTCGCCCCAGAGTCGCCGTGCTGGCCAGTGGCGATGAGTTGCAAATGCCCGGCGAGCCGCTCAAACCCGGCATGATCTACAACTCCAACATCTTCACCGTGGCGGGCATGCTCCGCGCACTTGGCTGCCAGGTCATCGACCTGGGACAAGTAGAAGACACCCTGGAAGCCACAAAGAAAGCCTTGACCGAAGCGGCCAGGCAGTCCGACCTGGTGATTGCTTCCGGCGGCGTATCCGTGGGCGAGGAAGATCATGTGAAGCCCGCCGTCGAAGCCCTGGGAGAATTGAATATGTGGAAAGTGGCCATCCGCCCGGGCAAGCCCGTAGCCTTCGGTCACATCGCTAATACCCCTTTCATCGGCACGCCGGGTAACCCCGTGTCCCTGTTCGTGACCTTCTTGCTGTTCGCCCGCCCCTTTATTCGCAAACTGGCAGGGCTTGAAGAAGTCCTGCCCAGAACCATTGAAGCCACTGCCGGTTTCGACTGGAACAAACCAGACAAGCGCCGGGAGTTTCACCGCGCCCGGCTGGAAAAGTCCGAAGACGGCAGCGATGTAGTCAGGGTATATCCCAGTCGTTCTTCAGCAGTACTCAGCTCCACCACCTGGGCCAACGGCTTGGTGATACTGCCGGAGAACCAGACCATCAAGACGGGAGACAAGGTACAGTTCATGCCTTTTAGCGAGTTGCTGTCATGATCAGGCTGCTTTATTTCGCAAGCCTCAGGGACCGACTGGGCAGCAGTGGTGAAGAACTCGCTCTCCCGGAGAACGTCGGGGACATTGCCGGATTGAAGGCGTTGCTGGCCCGGCGTGGCGATACCTGGAGTGAAGTTTTTGCCGAGGATGAGTTGGTGCTGGCGGCGGTGAATCAGGAAATGGCGCAGCCGGAAACGGCCATCACCGATGGCGACGAGATTGGTTTCTTCCCGCCGGTGACCGGGGGCTGATACAGAATACATTTGTTCCCCATGCATGCCAGGTGCTTAGTTGAGCAATCCATCGCACAAAAGCCAGGCCTTGATACAATCACTACTTTAGAGTGTTCCTAGCTGCAACAAGCGCAACACATGCGGAGAAATTGCCTCAGATCATTGCCAGACGGGCTGTTTCCCTTTAATCTTTGAAAAAATCACGCTTCGAGTAGCCGACATGATCACAGTCAGCAACAAAGACCCCCGTTACAACATGGCCTATCAACAGATACGTCCCTGGAATGTATTTGACGATCATGTGCTGGATACCATGCAGAACCTACCCCGTGAGCAGTTCGTTCCCCACGCGTATCGCGGCCTGGCGTTTGCGGATACCCGGATTCCTCTCGGACACGGTCAGGTCATGATGGAACCCAGACTGGAAGCACGCATGTTGCAGTCGCTGACCATCAAACCCAGCGACCAGATTCTGGAGGTTGGCACGGGCAGCGGCTTTGTCACCGCGTGCCTAGCGTCCCTGGGAAATGCTGTTACCAGCTATGACATCTACGATGCTTTCATCAGGACGGCTGAGGAGAAACTCGCCATGCAGGGAATCAACAATGTTCACCTGCATTCAGGCAATGCCTTCACCGCCGAATTGCCGAAAGAAGGATTCGATGTGATCGCGGTTACCGGTTCATTGCCTGCTTACAGCGATCAGTTCGAACAGTTCCTCGCCCCCGGTGGCCGACTGTTCATGGTCGTGGGCACCTCCCCGGTCATGGAGGCCATACTGGTTACCCGGCATGGTGACGAGTTCGTGGAGGATCACCTGTTCGAAACAGATCTCCCTCCGCTGGAACTGCTACCTCAGCCCTCCCGTTTTTCCTTCTGATCAGGAACTGACGGGGTTCGAAACGGCTCCAGAAAACCCTCTACCATTTCCACCAGGTGCCGCAGGGCGCCACGATTCTGTTCCACCACCTGACGCCCGTTCTCGCCTACGCGGGAACGCTCGCTGGCATCCTGTAGCCAGGCGGCAACCTGCCCAGCCAGCTCCGCCACATCCTGCACCATGACCCCCGCTTCCTGATCACGCAGCAGGCGTGCGATGGCGGAAAAATTGAACACATGCGGGCCAAACACCACGGGCACGCCCTGGGCGGCCGCTTCAAGCATGTTATGCCCACCGACTTTCACCAGGCTGCCGCCGACGAACGCCACGTCGGCCACGCCCAGAAAGACGGGCAATTCCCCCATCGTGTCGCCGAGAAATACCTGAGTCTGCCGGTCACAGGGCCTTTCGCTGGAGCGCCGCAGCAAAGCGCGCTGGTCTCGATCCAGCGTTTCGACATGCACGACCTTGAACTGGAAGGTCCCGCCGCTCGGCACGTCGAGACAGCCGAGGATGGGGAAACTCTCTCAGAGCAGCTTCAAGAGCATGGGAGGGAGGCATACCGGCAACCTCTATTCTAGCATAAGCGTCC
>DTXR01000350.1 GCA_012962365.1 Chromatiaceae bacterium
CCCAGCTGAGCTATGGCCCCGCTTAAGTACCTATGGAACCTCTGCAGTGCCTTAGGCTTCCTCAAGAGGCGCGTATGATAATCCAGCCCTTTTGCACTGTCTACAGTTTTTGGCAGATTTTTTCGATTTATTTCCAAATCAACCCTTGCCCCAGGAATCACGTAGCGTCACGACCCGGTTGAATACCAGCTCGCCAGCAGTGGCCCTGGTATCCCGGCAGAAATAACCTTCACGCTCGAACTGGAAACGCTCTCCGGGCTCGGCATTTGCCAAGGCCGGTTCCAGCATGGCTTGGCGCACGGTCAGGGATTCAGGATTGAGGAACTGCTGGAAGGGTTTGTCCTTTACACCGTCAGGCGCCGCCACGGTGAACAGGCGGTCGTAAAGCCGCACTTCCGCTGGCACTGCCGCCAGCGCGGAAACCCAATGGATCACACCCCGTATCTTGCGCCCTTCGGGATTCCTGCCAAGGGTATTGGGATCATAGGTGCAGTGAAGCTCTTTGATCTCGCCACTCACATCCTTGATTACTTTCTCACAGATGATGGTGTAGGCGTTGCGCAGGCGCACCTCTCCCCCGGTAACCAGACGCTTGTATTTTTTGTTGGCCTCTTCACGGAAATCCGCCCGGTCTATCCACAGCTCCCGGGAAAACTTCAGCTCACGTGATCCCAGGGATTCATCCTTGGGATGATTCGGGCCAACGAGTATTTCTTCCTGCTCTTCCGGATAGTTGGTGATGACCACACGCAGGGGATCGAGCACCGCCATACGACGCGGCGCTGTACGATCCAGGTCTTCACGGATACTGGCTTCGAGTACGCCCATTTCAACGGTGCCATCTGATTTGGTCACGCCGATACGATTGCAGAAGTCCCGGATGGCCGCAGGTGTATAGCCCCGGCGGCGCAGCCCGGCGATGGTGGGCATGCGGGGATCATCCCAGCCTTCCACATGCTTTTCGGCTACGAGTTGGGTGAGCTTGCGCTTGCTCATCACCGTGTATTCCAGGTTCAGGCGCGAAAATTCTATCTGGCGTGGATGGCTGGGGATGGTGATGTTGTCGAGTATCCAGTCATACAGGGGACGGTGATCCTCGAACTCCAGGGTGCACAGGGAGTGGGTAATACCCTCCAACGCATCGGAGATCGGATGGGTAAAATCGTACATGGGGTAGATGCTCCAGGCGTCTCCCGTTTGATGATGCACGACCCCGCGGCGGATACGGTATATGGCCGGATCACGCATGTTCATATTGGGTGAAGCCATGTCGATCCTGGCCCGCAGCGTGCGGCTGCCGTCTTCAAACTCACCAACCCGCATGCGTTTGAACAGATCCAGGTTTTCTTCCACGGAGCGTTCCCGGTAGGGACTTTCCCTGCCCGGCTCCGTGAGAGTGCCACGATACTCCCGCACCTGCTCGGCGTTCAGGTCACAGACATAGGCCTTACCGCTTTCGATAAGCTCCACGGCAAAATTGTATAGCTGCTCGAAATAGTCCGAAGCAAAATACTGCCCCGCCCATTGATAACCGAGCCAGCGCACATCCTCCTTGATCGCCTCCACGTACTCCTCGTCTTCCTTGTGAGGGTTGGTATCATCGAAGCGCAGATTGCACTTGCCATTGTAATCGTTGGCAATACTGAAATTGAGCACGATGGATTTGGCATGACCGATATGCAAATAGCCGTTGGGTTCCGGCGGGAACCG
>DTXR01000351.1 GCA_012962365.1 Chromatiaceae bacterium
CGCTGATCGAAGTGGGTTATGCCCAGGACGCCGATCTCGAGCAGGTTCGTCAGGTATTGGCGAATAATGCTTTTTCCGAAGCCCAGGTGCAGCAGTTCGGCACACCCAGGGATGTCCTGATACGCCTTGCGCCCCGGGAAGGCGTCAAGAGCTCAGAATTGAGTGACAAGGTGTTTGGGGTATTGAGCCAGCAGGCCCAAGGCAAGGTGGAGCTGCGCCGCGTGGAATTCGTGGGTCCCCAGGTGGGAGACGAATTGACCGAAGATGGCGCCCTCGCTGTGCTGGTGGCGCTCATGGCCATCCTCATGTATGTGGCCGTGCGTTTCGAATGGCGATTTGCGGTAGGATCGGTGATTGCCCTGGTACATGACGTGACCATCACGTTGGGATTCTTCTCCATTTTTCAGATAGAATTTGATCTGACCGTGCTGGCAGCAGTGCTGGCGGTCATCGGTTATTCATTGAATGACACCATCGTGGTATTCGACCGGATACGGGAAAACTTCCGCAAGATACGCAAGGGCGATTCGAAAGAGATCATCAATACATCGCTCAATCAGACGCTGGCGCGTACGATCGTGACATCCTTGACCACCCTGATCGTACTTCTGGCTCTGTTCGTGATGGGTGGCGAGATCATCCATAACTTCTCCCTGGCTCTGATACTGGGTATCTTGGTGGGTACTTATTCGTCCATTTACGTCGCCAGCAGTGCCGTGCTGATGCTGGGTGTGAGCAAGGCGGACCTGATGCCTGTACAGAAGGAAGGACAGCAGATCGATGATACACCCTGATTCTTGATCATCGCTGTACCGAAAAAGGCGTGGCAGAGTTTCTGCCACGCCTTTTTTATTGAAATGGCCCTGAAACCACGGATTCAGGACATATCCACAGCTAAACAAACCTTGGTTGGGTTCATGTTAGTCATCCCGGCTTGCGCCGGGATGACGACTTGTTCAGCGGTTCTTAACGCTTCTGCTGCCACCAGTGCTGCACGATGTCCGCAACGTCCAGATCATCAGGGCCCGTACGCCAGCTCTTGGACAGGGGAACGTCGGCACTGGCGGGCGGCGGGTTGGGCACATCGACCTGGAAGCGGGTCGGCAGGGGGGTGGCATCACCCACCGCCAGCACCTCACCGCGGCTCAGAGAAGCCAGCGTCTCTGCCATATCCGCCTCGCCTTCGGGCATCAGGCCACGGACATACGCCTGGTCGTCCGGGTTGGAGATGCGCAGACACAAATAGTTGGAGCACTGTGCCAGTACGGTTTCAGACAGTTCCGTAGGGCGCTGGCTGATGACGCACAAGGCCACGCCATATTTCCGACCCTCTTTCGCGATGCGCTCCATGGCCTTGCGGGTGGCTGCCAGGGCCGGGTCACCTTCTTTGGGCAGATACTGGTGGGCTTCTTCGCAGACCAGGAGGATGGGGAACTCCCGGCGCTTTGGGTTCCAGTAGTTGAACTCGTAGGCGAGACGGGCAATCTGTGAGGACACCATGGGCCGCACATCCGAGGGAATGGGGCTGAGATCGATGACGGTGACCTGGCGTTTTTCCTCTCCTAAACCGACGAAATCTCGCAACAGGTCTTCCAGGTGTTCTGACTTGGTACGTTTCTGTGGACGCAGCAGGAAGTCATAGCGTTTGTCGTTGTACATGGACTGGAAACGCACCAGGAAGTTGTCGAAAGCACCATACAGGGTACC
>DTXR01000352.1 GCA_012962365.1 Chromatiaceae bacterium
GGTCAACATCATCCAGTGGGCACCTGGCCTGCCCAAGACCCGCTCCGGCAAGATCATGCGCCGCATCCTGCGCAAAATCGCCGCCAACGAGCTGGACAGTCTGGGCGACACTTCCACCCTGGCAGACCCTTCCGTGGTGGATGACCTCATCGAGAACCGCCTTAACCGCTGATGGCTCGGCGACAGGCTCCTCCAGAAGGAGCCTGTCTTCTTAAAGGAGTGCTGAAAATCGCCGCTCTTCGGCGCCATATCCCCCGCGCAGTGATACGACCAGGAGATAGGCATCGCGCATGATCGATGGCTCAGCCACCGGACGTATCGCTGATATCCTCCTGTTCAAAGCTGTTACGCACAAGGCGGCAGTTGCGACACATCATGCGGCTGCAAGGGGAGCAGCTGTCAACGTAGAACTTGAGCAGGTAACGCGATGAACAAGGCTGACACACAAGTAACCGAGGACAAACCCATGCCGGAACAGATTGTCTGGTTTAAAAATCTGTCGATGGAAAATCTGCCACAGGTTGGCGGCAAGAACGCTTCCCTGGGAGAAATGATCAGCAAGCTGTCCGGCGCTGGCGTAAAGGTGCCTGGCGGCTTCGCCACTACCGCCCAGGCCTTTCGTGATTTTCTCAGTCACAATCAACTCAAGGAACGGATCAATCCGCTGCTGAAGCGTCTCGATGTGGCCGACGTGCTTGCCCTGGCCGAAGCGGGCAAGACCATACGCCAATGGGTAATGGAAGAACCCCTTCCCGAAGCCCTGGAGATGGCTGTTACCGCCGCTTACGGGAAGATGTATGTCAATGGTGAGGCACCGGCCGTGGCTGTCCGCTCATCCGCCACAGCCGAAGACCTGCCCGACGCGTCCTTTGCCGGTCAACAGGAAACCTATTTAAACGTGGTTGGCCTGGATAATGTCCTGCAGTCCATACGCAAGGTATTCGCGTCCCTTTACAACGACAGGGCTATTGCCTACCGGGTGCATCAGGGTTTCGATCATGACGATGTCGCCCTGTCCGCAGGCATACAGCGCATGGCCAGATCAGACATCGGGTCAGCAGGTGTCATGTTCACCCTGGATACCGAATCCGGGTTTCGGGATGTGGTTTTCATCACCAGCAGCTACGGCCTGGGTGAAACCGTGGTGCAGGGCGCGGTGAACCCCGATGAATTCTATGTCCACAAGCACAACCTGGCAGCCGGCCGCCCCGCCCTGCTGCGGCGCAGCCTGGGCAGCAAAGCCATCAAGATGATTTACAGCGATACCAGCACGGGCGTGGATTCCGTGGAGGTTGCTGCGGAAGATCGCCAGCGGTTCTCCCTGAACGATGATCAGGTCGAACAGCTAGCACGCTATGCCATGATTATCGAAAAGCATTACGGGCGCCCTATGGATATCGAATGGGCGCTCGATGGCCAGGATGGCGAACTGTACATATTGCAGGCCAGACCCGAAACCGTCGAGAGCCGGGTCAAGACCGGACACAATGATCGCTTTACGCTACTTGAATCCGGCAACGAATTGTGCCGCGGCCGAGCCATCGGGCAACGCATCGGCGCGGGTACTACCAAGGTGATTCAGGACGCCAGCGAAATGTCCCGGGTAGAGGAAGGTGATGTGCTGGTAACCGACATGACCGACCCTGACTGGGAGCCCATCATGCAGCGTGCCGCAGCCATCGTGACCAATCGCGGCGGACGCACTTGTCATGCCGCCATCATTGCCCGGGAGCTGGGCATACCTGCCATTGTCGGCTGTGGCGATGCCACCGACAGGATACCCGAAGGCCGGCGGGTAACGGTTTCCTGCGCCGAGGGTGATGATGGCATCATCTACGATGGTCTGCTCAAATACGAAGTGCATAGCAGCGAAGCAGGCACACTCCCGGATCTGCCCACCAAGATCATGATGAATGTGGGCAACCCTGGCCGGGCATTTTCCTTTGCCGGCATCCCCAATGCCGGTGTGGGGTTGGCTCGCCTGGAGTTCATCATCAACAACACCATCGGCATCCACCCCAAGGCGCTATTGGAATATGAGCAGTTGCCGGACGAGCTTAAACAGATCATCGACACCCGCATCGCCGGGTATGACAGCCCGGTGGATTTCTACGTGGAAAAGTTGGTTGAAGGCATGGCCACCCTGGCCGCCAGCTTCCGGAATAACCCCGTCATCATTCGTATGTCCGACTTCAAATCCAATGAATATGCCAATCTCATTGGTGGCACCCGCTACGAACCGGAAGAAGAAAATCCCATGATCGGCTTCCGTGGCGCTTCCCGTTACATCTCCGAATCATTCCGCGCCTGTTTCGAACTGGAATGCCGGGCAATCAGAAGGGTTCGGGAGGACATGGACTTCAGCAATGTGGAAATCATGATTCCTTTCGTGCGTACGCTGGAAGAAGCCGAAGCCGTGACCAAACTGCTGGAGGAAAACGGCCTGAAGCGCGGAGAACATGGCCTGCGGCTCATCATGATGTGCGAAATCCCTTCCAACGCCCTGCTGGCCAGTGAGTTTCTCCGGTATTTCGATGGCTTCTCCATCGGCTCCAACGACATGACCCAGCTTACATTGGGTCTTGACCGCGATTCAGGACTGGTTGCCGGCAGTTTCGATGAACGCAATCCCGCGGTGAAGAAAATGCTCGCCATGGCCATCAGTGCAGCCAAAGCTGAAAACAAATACGTGGGCATCTGTGGCCAGGGGCCCTCCGATTACCCGGATCTGGCAGCCTGGCTGCTGCAACAGGGCATCAGCAGCATCTCGCTGAACCCCGACACCGTCATCGACACATGGAAGATGCTGGGCGAGCAGCTTTGAAGCGTACCATCTTTTTTCTGTCCGACCACACGGGACTGACGGCAGAGGCCATTGGACGGTCTCTGCTCAGCCAGTTTCAGGGGATCGACTATGACGTGGTTCACCGGTCATTTCTGCACAGCATGGAAAAGATCGAAAAGGTCGTACAGGAAATCGACCATATCGCCAGCGAATCGGGCAGCCGCCCCATCATTTTCAGCACCCTGGTCGATCCCGCATTTCGAAAACGCCTAAAGGCATGCAACGGATTGGTCATCGACTACTTCGAAACATTCACAGGTGTGCTCGAGGACGAGTTGCAAACGGCGTCCTGCCACAAATACGGACAGGTTCACAGCATGACCAATGCCAATGCCTATCATGACCGCATCGATGCCGTGAACTTTGCACTGACCAACGATGACGGCACCATCGTCAGGAACTATCCGGCCGCCGACCTGATTCTGCTGGGTGTCTCGCGCAGCGGGAAAACCCCAACCTGCCTGTATATGGCGCTACAGTACAGCATCCTCGCGGCCAACTATCCTCTCACTGAGGATGACCTGGAAAGCAGGTCACTGCCAGAATCACTGCAGCCCTTCCAGGAAAAACTCTACGGACTGACCATCGATGCCTACCAGTTGCAGCGCATCCGCCAGGAACGGCGGGCGACGGGACGTTACGCAACACTAGAACAATGCCAGTGGGAAATCAGCGCGGCGGAAAAGCTCTACAAGCGCCACCGCATTCCCTACATCGACACCACGACCATGTCAGTGGAAGAAATCGCCACGAAAATTCTGGCGAAGACAAGGCGCATCTGACCGAGGAAAAGCGACGCAGCTTCCGGCATCCTGGGCAGTTCATGTGAGAGATGCAGATTCTTAACACGGTTCACAGACCCCGGGCACTGGCGTGAGCGCTCACTTGATTATCATGCCTGCCCAGGGAAAAACCACACGCCTGTCAATCTATGCGGAAAAGGGGTCGGAGGGAATATAAAATAATCCCTCCGACCCCTTTTCGGCAGAACAACATTCTCGTGTTCTATTGCTGGTCAAAAATATCGAACGCCACCTTGTTGTCGGGTTGAACGCTTTTTTCCCGGCTTCTTGATTCCGGGTTTCATCTGGCGGCTGCGGTCGAATCAAGCCAGTCGATCAATCGGGACAGAATGTCTGAAACTGCTGCATTGATGGCGCTTACCCCACCAGCGGCGCTTTTGCCGGTGGCCGGCACTCGCGCAGCGAACTGCTGTGAAGCCAGCAGTCTGCCTTTTTTAATGTCCACGAGATACACTTGCAGCCTGACCACGCCTGCAGACGCTCCGGCCTCTCCGAGATGGTGCGAAAAATCGTACAGGGTGATCTCCAGCCGCAGCTCCGCCGGGAGCATGGATGATGAAGGCAGCACCGCCTTGAACAGCCCACTTTGCTCCAGACGATCCTGCAACACCAGTTGCAACATGCGTACCGGCGCATCCACCCAGCGACTGTAAGCATAGGGATTGTGTTGATAACCGGCATCCACATAGTAGAAGTCGGATGTCTGATATATCCGCGATGCCTCTATGGGTGCCACCTTGATGGCAAATGGCCGATTTACTTTTGCAGGCCGTGCCGTATCCAGTGCAGGCGCAAGCGCATATTCCGTAACAGGTGGCGCAGGCTGTGTCGCGCAACCAGCAACGAAAAGCATCACGCTCAAAATGCCAATGATGAAAACCTGCTTCATGGTTTTTCTCCAGGACCGGGCCTTGGGCTGCTGCGCCTGAACAACAGGTCGGCTGGCGCGGCATTGAATTCACTCACGCTGCGTTGCAGCTGGCGGCTCAGCACATCAAGGTTCTCCAGCAGTTGGTCGAGCCGGGTGAACAGCCCGCTCATCTGGCGTTGCAGATCCTTCCCCAGTGCCACATAGGTGGTTCGCAAATCCTTCGACATTTTCTTTACGCTGCTGGCGGAAGACCCCACTTCTTCAAAGGCCAGGCCAATCTTGTCCTCGGCAACAATGCCTTTGTCGATAAAGGCGCCAAGATGCACCGTCTGTTTTCTCAACTCCGTAACCAGCAACCGGCTTTCATTCAACAATTCAGAAAAGCTTTGCAGGTTGCTGTCGTTAAGCAGCAGAGCGATACGGTCCAGCGCGCGAGCGGATTTGTCGGCAAGTTCACTCAGACCTTCGTCGAGCCGCGCAAAAGTCGAAGGCACAGATGCGATCACAGGGATTTCCCCATCCTTCGCCTCCAGGGCAGATGCTTTTCTGTTGCTGCCCTGCAACTCGATGTAGCCCAGCCCGGTGACGCCATAGAACTTGATACTGGCCCGGGTATCTGTCGTTACCGGGGTATCCTGCCGGATGTGCAAAGTCAGCATCACATGTTCGGGGTTGTCCGGCGCCAGCTCCATGCGCGTGACTGTTCCCACGTCCACTCCCCGGTACTTCA
>DTXR01000353.1 GCA_012962365.1 Chromatiaceae bacterium
CGCCTTCTGCTTCCATGGCTTTCTGCCGCGTACCTCCGCCGCCCGCAAACAGAGGCTTGCTGAATTGAAAACCGGTTCGGTGACCCGTGTTTTCTATGAATCTTCCCACAGGATTCTGTACGCACTTGAAGATATGCTGGAAGTGCTTGGGGGTGAGAGGGAAGTCTGTGTGGCAAGAGAGCTTACCAAGCAGTTCGAAGAGACCATTCAGGGGTCGCTGGATGAAGTCGTGGCCCGGGTGGCGTCCGATGCCATGCGCCAAAGGGGAGAATTCGTCATCGTTGTCGCTGCTGCAAAAACCGAAGGGGAGGATGAGCTGGTGCCAGAGACGCAACGTATTCTGGAACTATTACTGGATGAATTGCCAGTGAAACAGGCGGCGGCGCTGGCTTCGAAAATCACCGGTGAAAAGAAAAACCGACTGTATCGGCTGGCGCTGGGGAAAGCATGAATGGAGATCGAATAAAAAAGCGAACCTGATCTGCAGAAACAGGTTCGCTTTTCGGACTAAATTTGCCTGCCTAGAAATCAGGATATCGGGTCAGTGTTTGCCCTGAAAACGTGGTTACTTGCGACGCTGAACGGAGGCAGCAGGCGGATAGTGCCATTTTTCGCTGTCCTAAATTCCACATCCGCACCTACTGTTACGTTTCCAGCAGTAATGGATTTTGCTCTCAAGTTTATATCCGGCTCCGGATCACAAACGCTTGGTACGACATAGGAGACATTGAGTACATAAGCTTTGTCTTCGTCGACAAAGCACTCTGTGCTTGGTATGTTCGCGAGGCTGTCAAAGCACTGCCCTTCGGCTTTGACGATCAGCTGGCCGTTGTTATCCAGCGCAACATGGTCAAGTACACAGCCGGCCTCCAGTGTGGCAGTCGTGGGATCATAAGTTTCGACCGAATCGGCAACGACGAACTTCAGGGTGTTTCCACTGACGCTCGGGTCTTTCAGATGAGGGTGGCAGTCGTCGGCATCATCGGGATCCAGCAGGACGACCAGACCATCGTCCTTCTGTATCAAGCCGCTGACATGACAGGTATGATGCTGCGCATCATCGTGAACAATTGCCTTGAATCCAGCTATGGCGCCACTTACACCGAAGACTGCGGCACCAGCCATAAATGTCGGTGCGATATATTTGAGACGTCGTGCTTTTTCCGAAACTTTCTTTGTCATGACTGGCTATAACCTCATCCTGTTGTAGTCGTCCTCGCGCCGCTTCTCTGTAGCAATTTGCGGGAGGGACAACTACGAATTAAGCCTACATCTTAACGGATTTTACCCGCTTAGGAAACAAGATAGCCGGCTGGTGCGCCGAGGCCTGTGACCGTTATCACGTTGTGGTTACGGACAAAGCGGCTTGCTTTTTTGCCGTTTGCCCCTTATGTTTGTTTAGGGAAGACGGTCGGATAGTCGCTGTCGATTTATCGATGGAGGAAAGTCCGGGCTCCACAGGGCAAGTCGCCAGGTAACGCCTGGGAGGCGTAAG
>DTXR01000354.1 GCA_012962365.1 Chromatiaceae bacterium
CGCGCCCAATGCTCCCGGGCGGTTCTCCCTGATTTGAGGCAATCTTTCCGCCAAAGCAAGTCCGTCTGGTTTCAAGTCAAATTTAAAGTGTACTGCATACGGCGACAGAGGTGTTGTCGGTTCGAGCCAAAAAACGTGTGTTCCATCAAGCCTGGAGCAGTCTGGAAGCCCGTATCCCGATGGGGGGGTGTGTTCCGGCGGAGCAGGGATCATTCCTGACCGGATGGCTGATCTGCAATACGACCTGCCAGTAGCTCCATGATATCAGTCGAGTATTCGTCGGGGCTGTCGGGGTTGCTCAAGGAAAGCGTCTTGCAGTGATCACAACGGCGAGTAGCATTCCCGTACTGATCAGCCTGTATGCGCTGGTTTTGTGTAGCCTGTTCAGGCGCAATCACCAAAGCATCTTCCTCGCGCAGGATTTCAACGATAGTCCAGACCTTGCCACGAAACAGAAAGCGTTGCCCGATGAGCTTTGTCAATTGTAAGTGCATGGTAATTGCCGTGTTGATACAGGTTATTTGAGACTACCTGATTAACTATAGTACAGCTATGCCCAGTATGGAAATAGGCGGGTTGGGCTACAATTCACGGAAGGCTTGGTTTTATGGGTTTGCCAGTGATATCAGTAGCCGTAAGAGTATAAAACGGATCAGATTGCGCCTCTATTATCCATTCATCCAGAATGCCAGCCAATTGCTTCCGAATATGGGTGATAGACGTGTCGTCGATCAGATTGTGAATTTCATTGGGGTCGATTTCTAGGTTGTAGAGTTCGTCTCGGCCAGTTAAATGATCGATATACTTGTATTTATCGTTTCTGACTATGCGTAGGGGATGCACCCATTTTTGTTTGTTGTAGTACTCGCCAATAACATGACTCCGAAGATGCTTCTGCTCTTTTCCGAGCAGCAGAGGTTTCAGGCTGAACCCATCGCCAATGTCTGAGGGCAGGCCGGCAAAATCTAGAATCGTTGGGAGTATATCGACGTTGACCGTAAAGGCGTTTTCCCGAAGTGGATTTTTCCCGCCAAAACGTCTGGGCACATGTATGACCAATGGAACGCGGGTGACCTGTTCATACCCAAATGGGCCTTTGAAAACAAGCCGGTGATGTGTATCCATGTCTCCATGATCTGATGTGACGAAAATGATGGTGTTCTTTGACAGGTTGTACTTTTTCAATGCATTCAGCACCTTTCCCAACTCACGGTCAAAGTTTTCTACACTGGATCGATAAAACCCGCGGTATGTTTTCCAGACGGCTTCGTCCTGATTGTTAAAATGTTTACCGGAGTCTGACTCCATATAAATTCTTTGTGAAACGGGTTTTTTCAGTTGGTTTTCCAGATAGAAGCTCATAGGCATCTGGACATTTTTCTGCAGGCTTTCGACAGGCTTGGGTTCATCGGTCAGGCCGTAGCTATAGATATTATGCGGCTCGGTATAGTTTAGGAACATC
>DTXR01000355.1 GCA_012962365.1 Chromatiaceae bacterium
CAACCACGGCTGGATAGGGTTCCTGCTGCGCTAGCATGTGTCCGAGCGCCCGCTCGATCTGCTGAAGTTCAGGCTCTCCCAGGCGCGTCTCGCGCCAGAGAACCACCGATGAGACCCACGCCAATAATTGCCAGACGCCTGATCATGCTGCAAGCACCTCTTGCAATGCTTCCAGAAAACGCCGGTTTTCCGCTTCGGTGCCCACGGTAACCCGAATATGATCAGGTAGATCATAGTTGGCAACGGGCCGAACGATGACGCCTTTTTCCAGTAGTTTCTGGTAAATCTCTCCGCCGTTTCGCTGTAGATCGACAGTAATGAAGTTACCCACGGAAGGAATATGCGCCAACCCCAGGGCATCGAAGCCCGCCGCCAGCTGTTTCAATCCCTGGTCATTGTTCTCCCTGCTGCGTTGCAGGAAATCTCCGTCGTCCAGTGCGGCTTCCGCTGCTGCCAGGGCAGGCAGGCTCACATTGAAAGGCTGGCGCACTCGACTGATCAGGTCGATTAGGGGCGCACCGGCCATGCCATAGCCGATACGCAGACCGGCCAGACCATAGATCTTGGAAAAGGTGCGGGTAACGATCAGATTGGGAAAGTCACCCAGCCAGGCCACACCATCGGGAAAATCGGCTTCTGTGACATATTCGGTATAGGCCTCATCCAGCACCACCACCACATCCTCCCGCAACGCTTGCAGAAACCTGTACAGCGCCTCTGTCTGCAACCAGGTTCCCGTCGGGTTGTTGGGATTGGCAATAAACACAACCCGGGTGCTTTCATCAACCAGCTTCGCCATGGCATCCAGATCATGGCCGTAAGGCATCCCGTCATCATCCGGCGACAAGGCATCGGCCACACGGCACTCGGCACCGGCTGCAGTCGTATAGATGGGGTACATGGCGAAACTGTAACGGGAAAAGACCGCGCTCCTGCCCGGCGCCAGAAAGGTTCGCGCCGTCATAGCAATCACATCGCTGGACCCCGCACCCAGAACCAGCTGTTCGGGCGCCAGACCATATCTGTGGGCCAGCTTGGCTTTCAAGCGGTAACCACTGTCATCCGGATACAAATTAATCCCGGCTATGGCCTCGGCAGCCGCTTCTCTTCCCAGTGGGTTCGGGCCCAGGGGATTTTCGTTGGAAGCCAGCTTGATGGTTCCGGACAAGCCCAGTTCGCGCTCCAGCTCCTCGATCGGTTTACCGGGGACATAAGGATGCAAAGCATTGATACCTGGCGCCGTAAAAACAGAAAAATCGGTCATAAATCCGAAGCATACCTAAAAAAACGACCGTCTATTCTAACCCGAATTCACTTGCTTATTAACCCAACCACTCTAAGGAACCTCTGATTTAAAGTCGTGAACGCGTATCTTGCGCCCAGAATGCCC
>DTXR01000356.1 GCA_012962365.1 Chromatiaceae bacterium
CCTTCATGAGCGCCGTCAGGCGCTGGGCGGCTACCTGCCTTCCCGTCGTGCCAAATCAACCGCGTTGGAGATCCCCGGACTGGATGCATTCCAGACATTATTGGAAGGCAGCGGCGAGCGTGAGATGTCCACCACCATGGCCTATGTGCGTTTCCTTACCAGCCTGTTGCGTGACAAGAAGGTGGGCAAGCATGTGGTGCCCATCGTGCCCGACGAGGCGCGCACCTTCGGTATGGAAGGCATGTTCCGCCAGCTGGGCATTTATTCCCATGTGGGTCAGTTGTACACGCCCATGGACGCGGATCAGGTCATGTACTACCGCGAGGATGTGAAGGGGCAGATACTCCAGGAAGGCATCAACGAGGCAGGCGCCATGTCTTCATGGATCGCTGCCGCCACTTCCTATTCCAATCATGGCGTGCCCATGATTCCTTTCTATGTCTACTACTCCATGTTTGGTTTCCAGCGGGTGGGTGATCTGGCCTGGGCGGCCGGTGATATGCAGGCCCGGGGCTTTCTCATGGGCGGCACCGCCGGACGCACGACCCTGTCCGGTGAAGGTCTGCAGCATCAGGATGGCCACAGCCACCTGGCGTCTGCAGGCATTCCCAACTGCCGTTCCTATGATCCCACCTTCGCCTATGAACTGACGGTGATCCTCCAGGATGGCATGCGGCGTATGTACCAGGAGCAGGAGAACATTTTCTACTACATCACCATCATGAACGAAAACTATGTTCATCCGCCCATGCCCAAGGGGGCGGAAGAGGGCATCATCAAGGGCATGTATCTGCTCAAGCCCGGGTCGCGCAAGAAGAAGCGGGTGCAGCTCATGGGCTCGGGTACCATCTTGCGCGAGGTCATCGCGGCCGCCGAACTGCTGGAGAAGGACTGGAATGTCGCTGCCGACGTGTGGAGCGTCACCAGCTTCACCGAATTGGGCAGAGATGGCATGGCGTGTGAGCGCTGGAACCGATTGCATCCCATGGAAAAACAGCGGCAGCCATATGTGCAGGCCCAACTGGCAGAAACCGCCGGCCCGATCGTGGCGTCCACGGATTATGTGCGCATGTTTGCGGATCAGATCCGTCCCTATCTGGGCGGGCGCAGCTACCGAACCCTAGGTACCGACGGCTTTGGTCGTTCTGATCTGCGCCTCAAGCTGCGCGAGTTCTTTGAGGTCAACCGCCATCATGTGGTGGTAGCGGCATTGAAGTCGCTGGCGGACGAAGGCGCGGTGGATGCCGATCTGGTGGCCCAGGCCATCAAGGCATACAAGATCAACCCGGAAAAACCGAATCCGACCAAGGTCTGAGGAG
>DTXR01000357.1 GCA_012962365.1 Chromatiaceae bacterium
CCCGCTGGAGAACGAATCCCCACGGGAGTACGTGCGGCGCATCACGCTGGCCAAAGCCACTGCCGGACATGAACTCACACTGGGCGATCCTGTTCTGGCTGCCGATACCTGCGTGGTAGTGAACGGCAGCATTCTCGGCAAACCCCACGACGAAGAACACGCTATCCGGATGCTGCGGCTGTTGTCCGGTACCACTCACCGGGTACACACGGGCGTGGCCCTGTTTCATCACGAGCAGCAGCATTACCGACTGAGCAGCAGCGAGGTGCGTTTCTGCCACATCAGCGAAGCACAGGCCCGCCGTTACTGGGCCACGGGAGAACCTGTGGACAAGGCGGGCGCTTACGCCGTTCAGGGGCGCGGCGCACTGTTCATCGAGCATATCAGCGGGAGCTATTCCGGCATCATGGGGCTGCCCCTGTATGAAACCGGACAAATACTGACGAATGCCGGGCTGCTGGCGGTGTAATATAGGCGCATGAGTGAAGAAATCCTGATTAACGTCACACCCCCGGAAACCCGGGTAGCGCTGATCGAAAACGGCATCGTCCAGGAAGTGCTCATCGAACGCAGCTCAAACCGCGGGCTGGTGGGCAATATCTACAAGGGCAAGGTCTGCCGGGTGTTGCCCGGTATGCAGGCGGCCTTCGTGGAGGCCGGTCTGGCGCGGGCGGCTTTCCTGCACGCCGCAGACATCAGCAGCGTCAACGGCGACAAGTCCACGGACATCACCCAGCTGGTCAGGGAAGGCAGTTATGTGGTGGTGCAGGTGGTCAAAGACCCCCTGGGCTCCAAGGGCGCCCGGTTGACCACGAATATTTCCATTCCCTCCCGCTACCTCGTGTTCATGCCCAACAGCACCGCCACAGGCATTTCCCAGAAAATCGAGGACGAGGAAGAACGCCAGCGTCTGAAAGCCATCCTGCAGGAGGTCTCGGAGGAATGTGGTCTCAAGGGCGGCTTCATCGCCCGCACCGCAGCGGAAGGCATCGATGCCGAAGAACTGCGCAGCGACATGCTGTTCCTGCAGCGGTTGTGGCAATCCATCCAGGAAAAGGCCA
>DTXR01000358.1 GCA_012962365.1 Chromatiaceae bacterium
CATTTGAATGCTCCATTACTTGTTTACAAGTGCTGCAGCCATCATCAAAGCATGAAGCGTGCCATTTTCCTTGAACAATGGGAGAGTAAAAAAATCACACTGTTTGTATGGAGAGACATGTAAAAAGAAGGTGCCCCGGAGATGTATAAGGAGATGCTGATACATAATTGTGCTTATTGGTGGCCGTGAGGCACCAAAGTGGTGCGAATGGTGTGGAAACAGGAAGGGTGATGCCTGGTTGGATAGAAAATAAGCCGGTAAAACAGACGCAGAAACCGCATTTGTAGTAACTGGCAAGATATTTGCTTGAATGCTGGTAACAGTCGTGGACCTGGGAAATGATCGCTTTCCAGGCAAAAATATTTCAAAGAGGAAGCCCATGAAAGAACGTCTGGTACTGGTAGGAAATGGTATGGCGGGTGTTCGCGTCCTGGAAGAGCTGCTCAAGCTTTCACCAGAGGCGTATGACATCACGGTGTTTGGCGCCGAACCTTACCCCAACTACAATCGCATCATGTTGTCGCCGGTGCTGGCCGGGGAAAAAACCATCGACGAGATCATTCTCAACAGTCGTGAGTGGTATGAAAGTAACGGCATTACGCTGCATACCGGTGATCCTGTGGTGGAAATTAACCGTGTAAGCCGCAAGGTGGTAGCCGAGTCCGGTCTTGAAGTGCCCTATGATCGACTGCTGTTGGCCACGGGTTCCAATCCCTTTATCATTCCCGTTCCCGGTTCCGATCTGCCGGGTGTCATCGGCTTCCGTGATATCGCTGACGTGGATGCCATGATCGCTGCTGCGAAGACCGGTAAAAAGGCGGTGGTCATTGGTGGGGGACTGTTGGGCCTGGAGGCGGCCAATGGTCTGCATCTCAATGGCATGGATGTGACGGTGGTGCATCTCCTGGATATTCTCATGGAACGCCAACTGGACAAGCCAGCCGCGGAAATGCTCCGTCAGTCTCTGGAAGAAAAAGGGCTGAAGTTTCTGATGGAAATGCAGACCGCTGAAGTGCTGGGTGAAGACCATGTCACCGGTCTGCGCTTTGCCAACGGGGAAGAAATTGAAGCGGACCTGGTGGTCATGGCCGTGGGCATTCGTCCGGCCATGGAGTTGGCGCAAAAGGCCGGCCTGTACTGTGAACGTGGCGTGGTGGTGGATGACACCATGCAGACCTATGATCCACGGATCTATGCTGTGGGCGAGTGCGTACAGCATCGTGGCCAGTGTTACGGTTTGGTAGCGCCTCTGTTTGAGCAGGCCAAAGTAGCGGCCAACCATCTGGCGAAACTGGGTATCGCCCGCTATGAAGGTTCGGTGACTTCAACCAAGCTCAAGGTCACGGGCATTGATCTGTTTTCGGCGGGAGAATTCAATGAAACCGAGGGCGATGAAACCCTGATCCTGCAGGATCTGGCGAACGGCGTTTATA
>DTXR01000359.1 GCA_012962365.1 Chromatiaceae bacterium
GCCAGTGACCAACTTATAAATAAATCCGAACAATAAAATTTCGCAACATCTGTCTCCAATATCCTTTGCATTACGTGATACTGTAAAGGATTATGTTGGTTGTTGCAAGTACTAACATTTTCATGCAAACTTAGGCATCCCTTCTTTCGAGGGGATGAACCTGATTAAGTTGGGTGAATAATTGATATAAAAAAATATTCCTCATCCTTGTGGGGCCATCTGAAGAGGCTGCGTCATTGCAGCCTCTTCATTTCCAACCCAATCAGTTTGTCATAGAAGACTTCTACGACTCGACCATATTCATCTTCTCCTAGCACCTTGAATCCTTCACCTTCTTTAACCAACGGCAAGATAAAGCTCTGCTCATCAAACAATTTTTCATCCCGTCGAAGGTCTTCCAGCGCTTGTTGAATGTGAGAATCTTCCACCGGTGCCAGTCGCGTTAGCTGCATCCGATTGACCCGCAGGCTGCTCTTTTCCCATGGATAGCGACCTTCTTCTTTCCAGGGCGCCAGTTTTCCATCTTCCCAGCGGGCGAGATAGACGGTATGCGTCTCTTCGCCAAGTCGTGTCGCGACTCTCGCTTCTTCATCCCAGCGGTCAGTTCCCCGATAACCGGACTCCAGCCGCAGTGAGGCAAAAGCACCTGCGTCTTTCTGGCCCAAGGTATCGCCCTCCATCTGCAAGGCAACATCTTCCAACCCTTCCGGGCATTCGCCACCGTGGTCATAGACATACTCCAGTAACTCTCTGGCATCCTCCGGCATTTGCCAGGATTTTTTTTCATCAAGGACTGTTGCCGTTCGCCAAAGCACAAGGGTATGGGGATAAACGAAGTTGGCTTTGGGGAACAGTGCCTTGTACCAGTCGGCATCCGGTTTCGGGTCGGGTTCAAGACTAAACAGATGCAAGACCGGTTCGCCACGGTCTCCCCGCTCATGGCGATGCAAGCGTCCTGCCCGCTGAATCAGCAGATCTATGGGCGCGAGGTCTGAGATCATGACATCGAAATCCAGATCCAGGGACTGCTCGACAACCTGTGTTGCTACCAAGACCTGGCCCTCGCGTTGCTCAGGCGTTGAGGGTTTCCCGAACAGGCCGAGCATGCGCTGCTCGATGTCGATACGGTCGCTCATGGCAAATCGGCTGTGAAACAGGTGGAGACGGTCGCCGTGGAGCCACGTCTGGCCTGCAAGTTGCCGCCAGGCTTCTCGCGCATCGCTGACGGTATTGCGTATCCAGCAAACACATTTACCACTTTCAACCGCTTGCTGAATGACCACGAGAACTTTCTCTTCGCTGTGACAAAACGATATCCCCATATCGCGTTTCACCGACGGGCGGGTTTCCAGCGGCAGTTCGCTGGCATTGCCGGAGAGAGCTGCATGCGTCATCAGCGGGTAGTCATCCCGTCGAAGTTGGCCTTGCCTCTGCCCATAAAAAGCATCCACAAACATCTGCCGCTGCTTTCGCGTCAATGTTGCTGACAGCAGGATCACACTGCCGCCCAGGGCCGAGTGAAACCGGAGCAGTTTCTTCAGCGGTTCGCTGGTGTAGGCGTCATAGGCGTGAACCTCATCAATAATCAGCACCTTGTTGACCAGCCCCAGCAGGCGCAGGGACTGGTGCCGGGCGGGCATCACCGCCAGCAATGCCTGATCTATGGTGCCTATGCCAACATCCGCCAGCAGCGCTTTCTTGCGATTGTCCGCCAGCCAGCGATTGCATTGTGCAGTGATATCTTCCTCGCTGCCGTAACGGGCCTGGCGCAGCTGTTCCGGCAGCAGGCTTTGCTGGAACTTTTCTGAAAGATGGCGGGCGCTGTGGCTGAGTATCAGACTGGGGTTTTGATCATCGGCATAGAAACGCCGATAGGTTTCGAGCATGCGCTCATACATGGCATTGGCGGTCGCCATGGTGGGCAGTCCAATATACAAACCTTGCGCCTGGCCGGCATCGATCAGCCGATGCGCCAGCATCAGCGCGGCTTCGGTTTTTCCCGCGCCAGTGACATCTTCCAGAATGAACAACTGGGGTTCCGGGTTAATAGCCAGTTCCGCGCAGGTCTTCTGTAATGGGGTTGGTTGTTCGATATAGGGGAAAAGCGATTGCAGCGTCTGTTGGTGCCTAACCGGTGGCGGCAGAATGCCAGCCTGCTTAATGACTATGTCGGCGGCCGGCAAGGCATACTTCCACCAGTATTTTTTTAGTTCCATCGGTTCAGAATGAAACTGAAAAACGTCCTGACTGGAGCCCAGCCAGTCCGCAAGCACCGCGATGCCCGCCAGTAGCCAACTGGCTTCTTTCTGTCGATTTTGCCAAGCTTCGTCTTTGGCCTTTTCTGCGACGAATGCGAAATCCGGCTGCATCAGTGCTTGCCAGGCCAGACAGTAATCCAGTGCCACCTGCTGATCGAAGTCACGAAAGTGGTTTTGGATCCGATCAGATTTGTGGGGTGGCCAGCCGTGATGACCAAACACCGCTGCCAGCCAATCGGGAAAGACATCCTGCAGAAAATCGTTTATGTTTTCCGGTGCATCGGGAAACAGTTTGTGCTGCAAGTGCCGTTGCCAAAGCAGCATGCCCAAGCTGTCATGGCGTACGCTGTAGCCTTTTTTGCGAATCTTCTCCCCTGGCCAGAAATGCTGGCGCAGATCCTCACGTAACTGTTGGAAATTCTCGGCAAACTTGCCCAGATCGTGAAAGCCCAACAGGAAGACAAACCACCGGATTGTCTGCTCCTTGGACAGCTCCATAGAATACGC
>DTXR01000360.1 GCA_012962365.1 Chromatiaceae bacterium
TAACAATTCCCGACAGGTATGTCATCATAGCAACTCGTCTATCTACTAGTATAGGTATGGTAAATGGAATCTCGAGTTCAACTCCACGAGCCTTCAAAGTATAGTAGAACATCTTGACGGCGAAAACAACAATTTTAGCATCTGGACTAGTACCTCACCAACTTGTTTTTGATGTTTTAGCCTTCCTATGCTAAGCTAATGCTGATTAGCACAGGAGGGTACCAATGGCCAAGATTTACCATGTCGACTTGACCAAGGACGAGCGAGCGTTCCTCCTCAAGTTCATCAAGAGCGGTGAGAGGTCTGCTCGCAAGATCAACCGAGCGCGCATTCTGCTGCTGGCCGACGAAGGCAAGAAGGATGGGGACATTGCCGAATCGCTGCATACCAGCGTGCCAACCGTCCAGCGAACGCGAAAGCGCTTTGTAGAAGATGGATTGGGCGCACTCAACGAACGACCTCGACCTGGAGGCCGCATACGCAAGAAGCTGGACGAGAAGGGCATTGCCATTCTGGAGACCCTGGCGCGTAGTGAGCCTCCCGAGGGACGGAAGAACTGGACGATGCAGCTTTTGGCGGACCGCTTGGTGGAATTGAAGGTGGTCGATCGCATTTCGGACGAGACGGTGCGCAAGGAGTTGAAAAAAAGCGGCTCAAGCCTTGGGTGAGAAAACGCTGGTGCATCCCTACGGTCGGGGCGGAGTTTGTTTGGCGCATGGAGGACGTGCTGGACGTCTACGCCAGGGCGTACGATCCCAAGCGCCCTCAGGTCTGCTTTGATGAGAAAAGCATGCAGCTCATTGCCGAGACACGTCAGCCACTGCCAAGCAAGCCGGGCCAGCTGGAACGCTTTGACTACGAGTACCAACGAAATGGTACCGCCAATCTTTTCCTGTTCTTTCAGCCCTTGCTTGGTTGGCGGCACGTTCGAGTCACGGACCGTCGTACAAAGATCGACTTTGCTGAGTGTATGCGCTACCTGGTAGACGATCTGTTTCCTGCGGCGGAGACGATTGTCATTGTCTTGGACAACCTGAACACTCATACGCCTGCCTCGCTGTATGAGGCCTTCGAGCCACACGAGGCCAAGCGAATCTTGGATCGATTGGAGTTTCACTATACACCCAAGCACGGCAGTTGGCTCAACATGGTTGAGATTGAAATCGGAGTCTTATCCGAACAGTGTCTAGACCGACGCATTCCTGACAAGGCTACCCTTGAGTCTGAGGTTGCGGCCTGGGAAGGGTCCCGGAATGAGCAAAGGGCAACCGTGAACTGGCAGTTCTCGACTGCAGATGCGCGTCTCAAACTCAAGCGGCTCTATCCCTTGATATCATGATCACCTTGGTGAGGTACTAGGTCCCA
>DTXR01000361.1 GCA_012962365.1 Chromatiaceae bacterium
AGATATCAGCCTGGCTGGGTGGAACCGGAACCACGATACGATCGGCGACCTTGATGGCCTGCTTCAAACTGGCGAGGTCTGCCGTCCCCACATCGATCAGCACTTCTTCATACTGATCGAGTTCCTTGCGATCCTGCAGCAGTTTCTTGCTGCCCAGCTCTACCGGCGGCTCGAATCCCTCTTCCGTTCGAACATCCACAACATCCGAGAGAGTGGCCTGAGGATCGGCATCGATTGCCAGCACACGCTGCTCTCCCAATGCCAGCCATACAGCCAGATTGAAAGCGATGGTGCTCTTGCCTGACCCGCCTTTGAGGCTACCGATAACTGTAATCATTACCAAAATCTCCCTCGTAATGTATGGCCGATCATCATAGTGATCTCAATCTCAGGATGATAACCCGTCATCGTTGGAATCCATGCTTTTCAGACGAATCCCCCGTCTACCGGATTTTTTCACCACGGTAGGCACGACAGGTTTCTTTGCCATTTTTTTACGTGCTGCACCAGCTGTTGTTTTTTTCTTAGCCGTCTGGACTTTTTTCGCCGATGTTTTTGGCTTGCTGGCAGCTTCGGTCTTTTTCACCCCTGGGGATTTGGCTGCGGTTGGCACCTTCTTTTTCGTGGCCGTTTTCTTTACAGCCTGAGCTTTCTTTGGCGTTGCAGACTTGCTCGCGGAACTGGCAGCTTTTGTCACCACAGGCGCCTTTCCCTTCGCTGGTTGCGACGCTTTCTTGGCTGCGGGTGCTTTCTTCGCAGTGGCTTTCTTGGCCGCCTTTTTCGCCGGCTTAGTCCCTTTCACCACCATGTTGCGGGCTGCTACCGTTTTCTTCATCTGCTCCCTTGTCGGTTTCTGCTCGATCACGACGGGGTTCTCGATGGGCTCGGCAATACGCTCGATATCCGGATCAGATGAATAACCCGGAACCCGATCCGGTTCAAACGCGTGCTCGGGCGCCGCTTTTTCTGTCACTTCAGCAGTCTTTTTCCCGGGCCTCCCCTGCATTGGAGGCGATTGTGCCGGTTTCTTTGCTGCCACCTGTGCGGCAGGAGACGCAGGACGGGCAGTTGCCCTTCCGGTTTTCTTCCCTGGCAGGAACAGGCGAATGATCGCTGCGGCAAAACTTACTACCGCAATAATGATACTCGCTGTGGCATGCCAGCCACGTTTCAGCAAGCTGCGCCCGCCGCTACCGGAAGAACCACCCCCCTGAGGTGACTCTTTTGCCTTGGGGCAGTGACGACCCGCCGCTTCACACAGGGATTCTGACGCAGATACCATCCCCAGCGGAATGACCACCAGTGTCAGGATGGTGGAAACCAGCACACCTGATGCCAGAGAGATGGCCATGCCCTGGAAGATGGGATCGAAAAAGATGACCGACGACGCGAAAATCAGTGCGAAAGCGGTAATCAGGATCGGTCGGGTTCGCGTCTTGCAGGCGCTGATCACTGCCTCGGGTACAGGAACACCTTTTTGCACCTCATGGATAGAGAAATCCACCAGAAGAATGGAATTTCGCACGATGATGCCGGCAAGCGCGATCCAGCCGATCATGGAGGTAGCGGTAAACTCGCCACCCCATCCTGCGGCAAAGAAAATAGCGTGAGCAGGAATGATGCCCAGCAGCGTAAGGGGAATGGGCGACATGATCAGCGCAGGAATGCGGAAATTTCCGAATTCCCACACGACCAGGATATAGATCAACACCAGGGCGGCGCCAAAGGCAATGCCCATGTCGCGGAATGTTTCGTAGGTGACTGTCCATTCGCCAGTCCATTCGAAGCTCGATTGGCTGTCATTCGGTGGTGGACCTGTCCAGTAGGTGTTGTTGATCAGCTCCACGTTGTCCGGGGTTACATAGGGCTGCTCTTCTTTGGCAGTTTTGAGCAGATCCTCGACCTGCATCATGCCATACACCGGCGCCGCCAGGCGTCCACCCACATCGGCAACCACATATTCCACAGCCCTCAGATCCTTGTTGAATACCGCCGGTTCCACCTGTACACGTTTGAACTGCCCGAGTTCACGCAGGGGCACACCGACGCCATCCTTGGACTGAATGAGCAAATCACCCAGCCGCGTGATCTGCGAACGTTCCGCCAGGGGCACTTGAATCACGATATTGACGGGTTCATGTCCGGCGCGCTGCTTCACATCACCGATCACCATGCCACCCAGCGCCATGGCCAGATTCTTGTTGATGGCATCGACAGAAATACCCCGCAGATCCGCCTTGTCTCTGTCGACCATGAAACGCCAGTAATCATGTGGCGACACCATGTAGTTGTCTACGTCTACAAGATTCGGGGCCTTCTTGAAAAGTTCAGTCAGATCTGCCGCCACCTTTCTACGCGTGGGCGCATCCGGACCATAAACTGTTGCGACTACGGATTGCAGTACCGGCGGCCCTGGCGGCATCTCCACCACGGCAAACTTGGGAAGCACACCCGGGGCATCCTTCAGCATGTCATTTATCAGCTCCCGGGTTTCCACGGCGATCTCATGACTGCTGCGCTTGCGGTAGTGTTTGTCTACCAGTTGAACCTGCACTTCCGCCTGCCAGGGCTGCTTGCGCAGATAGTAGTGCCGCACCATGCCGTTGAAGTCAAAGGGCTTGGCGGTCCCCACATACACCTGCACAGCCGTCACTTCGGGGAGTTTTCTGACCAGATTGGCGATCTGGTTGGCCCGGTTGGCCGTCTCGGCGAGGGCAGTGCCTTCCGGCATGTCCAGCACCACGGAGTATTCGGGCTTGTTATCCAGGGGCAGCATTTTGACCACCACCAGCTTGAAATAGAACAGGGAACACATGAGCAGGAAAACGGCCCACATGGAAAGACGGAATATCCGCGCCTTGCGCGGATTCTCGATCATCGGCATCAATACCCTGCGGAAAAGCTTCTCAAGTTTTTCCGCTTCCTTGTGCTCGCGTTTTTCGGCCACCACCAGATAACCCATGGAAGGGAGAAGCCGCGGGTGTATGGCCAGCCAGGGAGTGAACACGAAAGCCGCAAACAGGGAAATCACCATGGCTACCGAGCCCAGTGCGGGTATGGGCATCATGTAGGGCCCCATCATGCCGGACACGAAGCCCATGGGCAGCAATGCACCAATAACCGTCAGCGTGGCAAGAATGGTAGGATTGCCCACCTCACGCACGGCATCTACGGCTGTTTCAGCATCGGTCTCTCCTTCTTCCAGCCAGCGTCGATAGATGTTTTCGACGACCACGATGGCATCGTCCACCAGAATGCCGATGGAGAATATGAGCGCGAACAGGGACACCCGGTCGATGGTAAAGCCCAGCATCCAGGCACCGAACACAGTAAACAGCAGCACCACGGGAATAACCAGCAATACGACTATGGCCGGCTTGAGCGCCCGAAACGCCCACCAGACAAGAACGAATACAAAGAATGTGGCCACGAACAATTTGAAGATCAGAGCACTGACCTTGTCATTGGCGGTCTTGCCATAGTTGCGGGTAACGCTGACCTCGATATTACTGGGAATCAGACGCCCCTTGAGTTCTTCAATCCGCTCCAGCACCTGATTGGCAACCGACACACCGTTGGTGCCCTTTTTCTTGGCGATGGCGATGGTCACCGCAGGTACGCTGACGGCCAGATCGGGATTCTCCGCCGCTGCGCCGGTGTAATAGGCGACCATACGCTTGGCGTCTTCCGGCCCCTGCCGCACGTTGGCAACATCCCGCACGTAGACCGGCACACCATTGTGACTGCCAACCTTCAGGTGGCTGATGTCGGCCGCCGTTTGCAGAAATTTTCCGGTAACCACCGTAAAGTGAGTACCACCGGATTCCACGTTGCCGGCCTGCTGCTCGGCGTTGGCCATCTGGATAGCCTGCGCCACCTGCCCCAGACTGATGCCATAACCCGCCAGACGTTCGGGCAACACCTCGATGGTTACCTGCTCGGCACGACCACCCACCACGAACCCCTTGCCCGTATCCGGTATTTCCTTGATGGATTGCAGGACGGAGAGCGCCAAACGGCGCAGTTGGCTGTCATCCACATCGGGAATGCCGTCACCGTTATAGTCCTTGTCCGACCACAGCGTCAAGGTGACCACGGGTACGTCGTCTATACCTTTAGCCTGTACGAGAGGCGGCGATACCCCGTTGGGGATCTTGTCCATGTTGGACGCCAGCTGTTCATTGACCTTGACCAGAGAAGGCCCCATTTCCTCACCGACCTCGAACTGGACGGTCACCATACCGCCGCCACGCTGAGACACGGAATAGACGTGTTTGACGCCCTGGATCTCCCACATCATGCGTTCCAGGGGCTGTATGGCGAGAGATGCCACTTCCTCGACAGGCGCTCCCGGGTATTGAATGAACAAATCGATCAGCGGGACAGAGATTTGGGGGTCTTCCTGCCTGGGGGTCATGATCAGACCCGCCAGCCCCAACAAGAACATGGTGATGTACAGCAGGGGAGACAGGGGAGATTTTATGAAGAAGCGTGCGGTGCGTCCTGCAAGCCCCAGATCAGCCGTCTCTTCTGCAGCGCCAGACACGGGGGAATTGTGGGATTTGGTATCCAGACCACTCATACCATCTATAACCTGCGTAATTTTGGGTTAAATTCCTGAATGTGCCACTGGGGCCAAGCATTCGGGAAACCGGTTTTCACCACTCCCTCTGGAAGCTGGTGTGCGTGTGTTCTTGTCTATGACCTGAAAGCAACACATTCTCAGGTATCACTGCTGTCCTTTCAGCGGGCACATCAGAGCAGATCCCCGCACTTCCGCCAGGATGCCGCAAACCAGCGGGCTCGCAGCTCCTTTCCTGTTCTTCACTGAATAACCGTCACGATCCGGACAACATACTGGGCCGGGGATTGACATACACCTTGTCACCCGGTGCCAGGCCGGACAAAACGGTCACCATGCCATTGTCCAGCCGTCTGCCCTCGCGAATCAGGCGCAGTTCTGCCTTGCCTTGCTGATTCTGCACATAGACCACCGGCAAACTGCCACGATAACGAATGGCCGAGGCAGGTACTACAGGCAGACTGCCCGTGGCGGCTGCATGACTGGTATCGGGAATCAGGATCTTGGCATACATACCCGGCTGGGAAATTCCCTGAGGAATATCGAATTTGACTTTGATCGTATGGCGCTGCGCATCAGCCATGGGGTAGATTTGGGCAACGCGCACATCCACCGGCTCCGAATAGTCATCGAACACGGCGGCTTTCTTCAGCACCATCATTTCCTGCAAACCGGTCACCAGCCTTGCGGGAATATCCAGCTCGACCTGCAGCCAGGTAATATCGGCAAACCCCAGCATGGGTACGCCAGGTTGCACCGTGTCACCCACTTCAACCATTTTCGCCATGATCACGCCGTCAAAGGGCGCCAGACTTTTCGCATCGCGGAGCTTGGCCTCGATGGCCTGGATTTCCGAACGCACCCGCATGATGGCCGAGCGCGCCTGCTCGATACGGGTCGTCGATGCATACAGGTCAGCGCTGCGCTCGGCACCGCGATCACGTTCGCCCATGAAATCTTCGGCGGGGCGGGTGAACATCTGGTCGAACAGGTTGGGAATGGCCATACCTCCAGGCGCGGCCTTGGACTTGGGCGACCACAACTCCCGTGAATACTGCACCCCGGCATTGCGCAGCTCCGCTTCTGCTGAAGACAGCTGGGCATAAGCCGCAGCACGTTTGGCCAGCAACTCCGAATCGTCGATGGCAACCAGCAAGGTTCCTTCCTTGAAAGCATCTCCCTCGATACCTGCGATGTATTTGACCCGACCAGGAATCTGCGCCGCCAGTGTCACCTGTTTGTACGGCACGACTGTTCCACCAATGGCAACGGTCGGCTGGCGATCCGATGCCTGCACAACAAAGACTTCACCGAAGGTATTTTGCACCTGGGCCTGCACTGCGCCGGTACTGAACAGTGTCACGACAAGCGCTGTCAGTAACGTCCACCGTATCCTGGATTTGATCATAAGTTGCCGGTTTCCTAATGCTATCAGGCCTATTGGCCTACACATAAATTCGGTATATTGCCCGGACAACCGGGCAATATACCGCCACTATTTTGCGTTACTAAAGTACGTTCAGACTTTTCCCATGACGGAAAAACTCTTGATGAATGGCTTGGCCATCTTGGGTTCCTTGAGCATCGCGCCATAGTCCCCTACCATGAATTTCATCTTTCCTGATGTGAAAGCCACACCCAACCCCATCATTCCAGGGGGCTTGGCGATCCATTTATTCCACTGGTCTTCCGATGCGCGAATATCCCAGTTCAGTTCTTCACCGTTGTAGGCGCCACCGGAAACAGCCTGGCCATTCTCGACCACGAGTACGCCACGGGGCTGGTCGTCATCCGGAAATCCGTAACCAATCACGCTGTTGAATCCGATCTCCCCCAGAGGATCCGTCAGGCCAGGCTCACTGTTCCATTCCTGTGCAAAAGTCGCCATCCAGTCCGAAGAAAACAAATCAGCCATGCTACACCTCCCAATAATTCTTATTTGATTACAACCCGTTACAGTTATCCCCCAAAGGGATTACCGACGTATAGCGGCATATTATCCAATATTCCAGCCCTTTTTTCCATTACGCAACAACACAAGCGGCCGAATCTGCCGCAACTGGCTGTTAATGTGGAACAAAGCTTTTCTGCAACCGCCTTGAATAGCGATAGACACTACCATACCCGCCAAACTCGGGGTACTATTTCAGGATTCCGGATCTACTTAAAGATAAAATAAGCAGCTTTTTGCCGGAATATGCAGGCGAACAAGCTTTCTCTCAACACGAATCTTTCGAGACGCAAATGGCCGACCAAAACATCATCGACAACAGACTCAAGCACCTGGAAAACCATCTGGCACATGAAAACCCGGTGCTGCTGAACGCCGTACAGAGCTTTCGCGACCTGGATCGCGTTGCCTACCGCATGGGATTGCTGGATCAGACCGAATCCTTTGCCACCCAAATCCCTTGGTGGCCGCTGATCTCCATACTCGGCACCTTCTCGGCGGGCAAGTCCACTTTTATCAATAATTACCTGGACACCAAGCTGCAGCGCAGCGGCAACCAGGCCGTGGATGACCGGTTCACGGTCATCTGCTACAGTGAAGATCCCACACCCCACACCCTGCCCGGCGTTTCACTGGATTCCGACCCCCGCTTTCCTTTCTACAAGATCAGTCGGGAAATCGAGCTGGTGGCAGAAGGCGAAGGAGACCGTATCGATGCGTATCTGCAGCTGAAAAGCTGCAACAGCGAGCGACTCAAAGGCAAGATCCTCATCGACTCCCCCGGTTTCGATGCAGATGCCCAGCGCACATCGACCCTGCGCATTACCGATCACATGGTGGATCTGTCCGACCTGGTGCTGGTGTTCTTCGATGCGCGCCATCCCGAGCCAGGCGCCATGCGCGATACACTGGAACACCTGGTGTCCAAGACCATCCACCGTAACGATTCCGGAAAATTTCTGTATATCCTCAATCAGATCGACACCACGGCCAACGAGGACAACCCGGAAGAGGTCATTGCCGCCTGGCAACGGGCTCTCGGAGAACATGGCCTCACCGCAGGGCGCTTCTACACCATCTACAGCCCCACGGCATCGGTACAGATCGATGACGCCACCTTGCGCCAGCGCTACGAAAGCAAACGGGATCATGACTTGGCGGAAATCCATGGTCGCATGGAACAGGTGGAAGTGGAGCGTGCCTACCGTATCGTCGGCTCCCTTGAAAAAACCGCACGGGAAATCGAGGATCGCGTGGTACCCGCCCTGCAGGAAGGTCTGGCCCGCTGGAAAAAACGCGTCCTGTGGATGGATGGCGTCGTATTTGGCCTGATAGCCGTGCTGGTTATCGGCGCCGGCCTGAGCAATGGCCAACTCGGAAGCTGGTGGGCCTGGGTCCGGGAAAGCACCCTGCACAGCGCTATCTTCCTGGCGGTTGTGGTTGGCGGCGGTTTCGCGCTGCACCTTGCTCTGCGGACACTTGCGGCACGAACCCTCAGCGGCTGGCTCAAAAAGCAGCAGGACGCCCTGCCGGTCAGAATCAACCTCGTATCCGCCTTTGCCAAGAGTACCCGCCCCTGGCGCAGCCTGCTCAGCAAGAAACCCGCTGGCTGGCGCCGGAGTACGCGGCGCAAGCTTTCTGCCATTATCACTCAGGCGGATGAGTTCGTGCAGGAGCTGAATGACCGCTTCACCAATCCATCCGGCACTCAAGTGAAAGAAGCAGAGCAGGCAGAAATAGAGCCGGTCATCGAGGCCGAAGTAATCGCACCCGCAGAAGAGATGCCAGCACCCGTTGACAAAAACGACTGACACCAGCAACACCCTGTTTGCCGGCATCGACCTTGGCGGCAGCAAGATCGAAGCCATCCTGCTGGATCAGGATGGCGAGGAACTGCTGCGCACCCGGTGTCCTACGCCAGCCAATGACTACACAGGCACCTTACAGGCCATAGAAGACCTGCATGGCAAACTCGAATCCCGTGCAGGTCGGCCACTCCCCCTGGGCATCGGCACACCGGGTTCACCATCGCCGCAAACGGGGCTGATGCGCAACGCCAACTCCACCTGCCTCAACGGCCAACCACTGCTGCAGGATCTTGAGAAATTGCTGGATCGCCCGGTGCGCATCGCCAATGACGCCGATTGTTTCACACTTTCCGAAGCGGTGGATGGCGCTGCGAGTGATGCAGAGATCGTGTTCGGGGTGATCATCGGCACGGGCACCGGCGGGGGCATCTCGATAAACGGAAATTTGTTACAGGGGCCAAATGCCATCGCCGGCGAGTGGGGGCACAATCCCCTCCCCTGGCCAGCGTCTGAAGAAACACCCGGACCGCCCTGCTACTGCGGCAAGCACGGCTGTATAGAAACCTATCTGTCCGGACCAGGACTGGCAAACGAACACCTTCGCCGCACCAAAAAGACATTGACGGCTCCTCAAATCGCCGACCTGGCAGCCCAGGGAAAGACTGAAGCCGAAGCCACCCTGCGCATCTATGAAGACCGCCTCGCACGGGGGCTGGCCAGCATCATCAACGTGCTTGATCCCCACGCCATTGTCCTGGGCGGCGGATTGTCTCAACTGCAACGGCTGTACGGAAATGTCAGCCGGCAATGGCAGCAGTATGTTTTTTCCGACACCTTCCGCACCCAGTTGCTGCCACCACATTTCGGGGACAGCAGCGGCGTGCGCGGTGCCGCCTGGTTGTGGCGGGACTAGCCTTCCTCAGTCATAATAGATACAAGACTTTCTGAGCAGATCCCAAAACAATCATGGTTGTAACCTCACAGTCCATCCCCGAGATCCGGGTTCCCAAACACCCCCAATGGCCCGAGCTGTCCGCCAGGGAAAAAGACAACCTGAAAGACCGCATCAAGACGCTGCTGAAAAAGAACAACGCCGTGCTGGTCGCCCATTACTATGTCGACGCAGATCTTCAGGCGCTGGCGGAGGAAACCGGTGGCTGTGTTGCCGATTCCCTGGAAATGGCACGCTATGGCACCACGAGCGATGCAGATACACTCATCGTCTGCGGCGTACGCTTCATGGGAGAAACAGCCAAGATCCTGAACCCGGAAAAAAGAGTACTGATGCCGGACCTGGGCGCCACCTGCTCCCTGGACGAAGGCTGCCCCGCCAAGGAGTTCTCGGCATTCTGCGACGCCCACCCCGACCACACAGTGGTCGTCTATGCCAACACCAGCGCCGAGGTAAAAGCCCGTGCCGACTGGATGGTAACCTCCGGCATTGCCCTGCCCATCGTTAAATACCTGGCCGATAAGGGTGAGAAGATATTGTGGGCGCCGGACAAGCACCTGGGCAGCTATATACAGAAGGAGACCGGCGTGGACATGCTGCTCTGGCCCGGCTCCTGTGTGGTGCATGAGGAATTCAAGGCTTTTGGCCTGGAGCGTCTGCACAAGCTGCATCCCGATGCTGCCGTTCTGGTGCATCCCGAATCACCGGAAAGCGTCATCGAACAGGCAGACGTTGTCGGCTCCACTACCGCGCTGATAAAGGCGGTACAGGAAATGCCCAACGAGGAGTTCATCGTTGCCACGGATGACGGCATCTTCTGGAAGATGCAGCAACTGGCGCCGGACAAGAAACTGCTGTCAGCACCCACCGCAGGAGAAGGCGCTACCTGCGTGTCCTGTGCCCATTGCCCCTGGATGGCCATGAACGCCTTGCAGAACCTGGAGCAACTGCTGATCAGGGGCGACAACGAGATTCATATCGAAGAAGACATTCGCAAAAAAGCCGTGATCCCGATCCAGCGCATGCTGGATTTCGCCCGGGAACATGGCATAGGCGGCTCACCAGCCAAATGATCGACCACGGCCTGATCAAGCTGATTCACGTCAGCTGCGTCGCTCTTTCTCTCGTGGGCTTCACAGGGCGGGCCATGCTCATGCTGAAAAGCTCGCCGCTCCTGAAAAGGCGCTGGATGCGTACCCTTCCCCATCTGGTGGACAGCACCCTGTTTTTCAGCGGCCTGTGGCTGGCGTACAACCTGCAACAATACCCTGGCACCGCACCCTGGCTGACCGCCAAGCTCATTGCATTGATCGCCTACATCGTTTTCGGCGCCATGGCTCTGCGCGGCAGTACCCTTCGGCGGCGTTATGCGTCATTGCTTGCGGCCTATCTCTGCTTTGCCTACATGGTCAGTGTCGCAATGACAAGAAACCCACTACCTTGGTGATCACGCAACCCCTTGCCGGATGGAAAAAAAACTGCAGTTCTCCTATACTCCCTGATAACTGAAATTCAGGGAGTCGTTTTTCATGGCCGTAACAGCCTTTCACTGGACCAATTTCCTCATTCGCCTCGTTGTAGCGTTCGTACTGGTATTCGCGACCTACAACCCTTCAGGTCATTCCTGGGTTCACTGGTTTATCGAGAGTACCAACAAGCTCGACCCCATGATCATTCTTTCTGCAGTCATCCTCATCATCGGTTGGGCCATTTATTTGCGGGCAACAGCCCGCTCGTTGGGCTTTTTCGGGTCACTGCTGGTAGTTGCCCTGTTCGGCAGCCTGATCTGGGCGATGATCTTCTACGGCTGGCTCTCGCTGGATAACCCCTCGATACTGGGCCATGTCGCCCTGGCGTTGCTGTCCCTGTTGCTGGCAGTGGGCATATCCTGGTCACATATTCGACGGCGCATCACCGGACAGATCGATGTCGATGATGTAGAGACAGACATATAAATCATTTTTACAACCACACCAGTAAGGAGACCATAATGGCAGGCAAGTTCGTAACTTCAGTCGGCAAAGACGGCAAGCACTATTTCGTACTCAAAGCGGGCAACGGCGAAACAATTCTGCAAAGCCAGGGATACGCAGCCCTCAAAAGTTGCAGCAACGGTATCGAATCGGTACGCAAGAACAGCCAGGATCCCAAGCGGTTTGAAAAAAAGACCGCTACCAACGGCAAATTCTTCTTCACCTTGAACGCAACCAACGGCCAGATCATCGGTAAGAGCCAGATGTACAAGACAGAAAAGGGACGTAACAATGGCATCGACTCCGTAGGGCGCAACGCGCCAGATGCGGCGGTCGTGGAAGCCAAGGACTGACCCGCCAGCCTCGAAGACCTCCGTCTTCGAGGCTTGATGATATTCATTTCTCAGACTGGATCCTGTTCTACGGTGTCCTTAACTGTGTTTTTCCACGGTAGACTTTCATGAGTTGGTGGGGAAAACTGGCAGGCAGTGCCTTCGGCTTCATGCTCGGCGGCCCACTGGGTGCGCTGCTGGGTGGGGTTCTGGGACACAATTTCGACAAGGGACTGGCAGGGCTGGAAGCCGAAGGAGTAACGGGTTCGCAGGCCGACCAGGAACGCATACAGACCGCCTTCTTCACCGCTACATTCTCGGTCATGGGCCATATCGCCAAGGTGGACGGGCGGGTCTCCCCTGAAGAAATCAGCCAGGCCCAGGCTATCATGGCCCAGATGGATCTAAAGCCCGACATGCGCCGGGCAGCTATCGACTTGTTCAATCAGGGGAAGCGCAGCGATTTTCCTCTCGATGACGTACTGGGACAGTTCCGCCGCGAATGCCGGCGCCGCACCACCTTAATCCAGATGTTTCTGGAAATCCAGATCCAGGCAGCCTGGGCAGATGGCAAGCTGGACACCGCCGAGGAGCAGCTGCTCCTGCATATCTGCCACAAACTGGGAATTCCGGAATTCCTGTTCCGGCAGTTGGAGCGCATGATCCGTGCGCAGCAGCGCGGCCATCATGCCGGAGACGGTCAACCGTCACGCGGCGGCGCACCTTCCCTCAAGGATGCCTATGCCATGCTGGGCGTATCAGCAGATGCCAGCGATGCGGAGATCAAGAAAGCCTACCGCCGGCTCATGAGCCAGCACCATCCGGACAAGCTGGTAGCCAAGGGACTCCCCGAGGAAATGATGAAAGTGGCGACCCGAAAGACACGGGAGATACGCAAGGCCTACGAGGCTATCAAGAAGTCCAGAGGATTTTGAGTACTATTCCTTCAGGGAGATCTTGAGCCGCCCATCCTCGACCTGAATGTCTTCCACGCCTTCGGCAAAGGCGTGCCAGAACCCACCGGCATCGCCAAACTCGCCAATCAGGTCCACATTCTTCAGCCCGCCCAGCCAGGCATTGGGCACCGGAATACCCATTACGCTCACCCCACGCAGTTTGACTATAGGCCGCCTGTCGTGGAAAGCAGCTTCGACACCGGCAGATACCCGCAAGGTCTTGCCTCCCAGAACGGGAAAATCCGGATCGACATTCACCAGCAAACGTGCGCTTACCATGTCATCGGACAGATCCACCGCCAGTTTCCTTGCCAGATCCTTGTTGTTGGCGAGCAAGCCGTTGAGCTCCCGTTCAGTAAAGAACAGCTCGCGCTTGCCATGGGTTTCATCATAGCGTTCCGGGCGCAACCATTGGCTGTCGGTTTCCGGTTTGTCGGCAGCAGGCGCTGCAGCTGCGGGCGTATATCCCAACAACCGCAGCTTGCTGTCGAGCTGTTTCTGCTCCTTGCTGCTCAGTTCCACAGGTTTGAAGTCGTGGGCATAGATGTAGGTTCTGACCGCCCAGAAGGTGACTGCAGCGGTGACCAGAATGGTGCCCAGAACGATCCACAGGACGTGGATGCCTTTCAGGCCGCCTGGTTTCTTTTCCTCTTCCGGGGATGTATCTACCACTTCCATAGCCGCGCTCCCGCTCAGTGTATGATTAGATCATAAGGCATACGCGCATAAATGCCTTTCGCATCTGTGAGAGACAGAAGATACTGAACCTGCTTCCAGGCTTTGTCCATCAACGGATGGTGCTGGATTCGCGTTTCCATGTCCATTTCCTTCATTATCTCTTCCAGTAAGCTGCCTTCCTTCTGGTATTCCTCGATCAGATAGTTTTCCAGATTCGCCTTTTCTGCCGCAGAAGCGATGGCTTCTTCGAGACCACCCAACTTGTCCACCAGTCCCAGTTTATGGGCCTGTTTGCCGGACCATACACGGCCCTGCGCTATCTTGTGTACCCTGGCCCGATCCAGTTTGCGGCCCTCGGCCACTTTATCCAGAAAACTCGAATAGATGTTATCGATGAACTTCTGAATGATCGCCATCTCCCGCTCAGTTTTGGGGCGGAACGGGCTGAACACATCAGCCGTCGGTGCAGTACGTGCCACCTCCACTTTCACGCCGAGTTCATTGATGAGTTTTTGCACATTGAGGAACATGCCGAACACCCCAATCGAACCCGTGATGGTATTCGGTTCCGCATAGATCTCATCACCGTAGGTGGAGATCCAATAGCCGCCGGATGCAGCCACCGTTCCCATAGAAACAACCAGCGGCTTTTCCTTCGCCAACAATAGGGTCTCGCGCTGAATGATATCGGAAGCACTGGCGCTGCCACCGGGGCTGTTGACGCGCAGGACCACGGCCTTGATGTCTTCATCGGTTCGCGCCTTGCGCAGCAGAGAGGCGATATAGTCACCACTTACTTTGTCCTTGTCATTGCCGGAGACAATATCGCCTTCCGCATAGATCACCGCCAGCTTATCCTCGGTCTTTTCGTCCTCTGCCAGAGTGGCGAAGTAGCCGGAAACCGATTTCTGATTCTCGATGTCTTTGCCTTTGTCGGTGCCGGTCAGTTCCCTGAGCTTGTCACGCACGCCATCATAATAGCCCACCGCCGTGACAACCCCCCTTTCCAGCGCCGTGTCTGCTTCGATCACCGCTTCCTGTTGAGCAAGCCGGAACAGGTTTTCTGCCGGTAATTTGCGGCTCTGCGCCACGCCGGTTACCACCTCATCAAACATGTCGTTCAACAGCGTGTTGAGTTGTTCCCGGTTTTCCTCGCTCATGTGGTCGAGTAGGAAGGGTTCCACCGCAGATTTGTACTTGCCTGCGCGGGATACCTGAACATCGATGCCATATTTTTCGAAGGCGGAACGGAAATAAGGGACTTCGCTGGCAAAACCATTGAACTCCAGCAAACCCAGAGGATTCAGCACCAGATCATCGGCCGGAGAAACGACATACAGGGTTGCTTCATCCAGATTCTCCTGCCAGGTAATCACCGGCTTGCCGGAAGATTTGAATACCTTTATCGCTTCCCTCACTTCCTTCAGCGTCGCCCAGCCGGAAGCATAGCCGTCACGAACCACATTGCCGGCGATGTACAGCCCGCTGATCTTGTCATCCTTTGCCGCCTCTTTCAGTGCTGTTACGACCACCCGCAGGGACTGCCGGGCGTTTTCCTTGTCCTGCAATGCGCCACTGACCACGGTTGCAAATTTCTGTTGCGGCTGCCGGTCGACGATAGGCACCGCCAGGTTGAGCGTCAGCAGTGTTTTTTCTTCCACGGGCAAGGGCGTGTCGCTGGCAGCCAACATGACACTGATCAATACCGCCAGCAAAATCAGCACCAGCATCATGCCGGTAAAAGACGCAAATACGGTTTTCAAAAAGCTTTTCATACTACTGGCAAATCCACTTCAATCGACAGGAGAAGGTATTTGAGCGCGAATTGCCAGGTAGCGCAAGTCTGCTCAGACGAAAAGCGCCACGCAAAACACCAGGGAAAAAACCAGCTGAAAACGTGCCGTGTTGGCCAGCAACTGATTCAATGTGCTTCCAACAGGCAAAGAAAACATTTTATGGATCAGATAGATGGCAATCACAATCAGTATCAGCACGAACCAGGGAACGAGGCCTGCTGTCCACAGATGGACAAGTATCAGGAAGGGCA
>DTXR01000362.1 GCA_012962365.1 Chromatiaceae bacterium
CGTGTATTTCGAGAAGCCACGCACCACCACCGGCTGGAAAGGGCTGATCAATGACCCGCACATGGATGACAGTTTCCAGCTGGAAGAAGGGTTGCATATTGCCCGGCAGTTGCTGGTGCAGTTGGCCGAAATGGGCATGCCCGTGGCAACCGAAGCGCTGGACCCTATCAGCCCCCAGTATCTTGCCGACCTGTTTTCCTGGGCAGCCATCGGGGCGCGCACTACGGAATCCCAGACCCACCGTGAGATGGCGTCCGGCCTGTCCATGCCTGTGGGCTTCAAGAACGGCACCGACGGAAGTCTGGATGTCGCCATCAACGCCCTGCATGCGGTATCCGAGCCCCACAGTTTCCTTGGCATCAATCCCCAGGGGCGCACTGCCATCATCCGTACCCGGGGCAACGCCTGTGGGCATGTTATCCTGCGGGGTGGAGGTGGACAACCGAACTATGATTCTGTGCATGTGGCGCGTTGCGAACAGGCGCTGCAGGCGGCAAAGCTGCCCTTGAACATCATGGTCGATTGCAGTCACGACAATTCGGAAAAAAACCCAAAGCAGCAAAGCCTGGTGGCCCGGGATGTGCTGAATCAGATTCATGGCGGCAACCGTTCCATCATGGGCATCATGCTGGAAAGCCATCTGCATGAAGGCAATCAGCCCATACCCGAAGATCTGGGTCAGTTGCGCTATGGTGTTTCCGTCACCGATGCCTGCATGGATTGGCAGGCCACCGAGCAGCTGCTGCGGGAGCTTGCCGAAGGCCTGTCCTGATGCTGGGTTTGTGGGAAGAGCAGTTGGGCAAGGGGCTGGCGGAAATGAAGCTCGCCGCAAGCCCGCAGCAACAACGAGTGCTGCTGGACTATCTCGCCTTGCTGGAAAAGTGGAACAAGGCCTTCAATCTCACTGCCGTACGTGACCCCCTGAAGATGGTGTCCCGCCAGCTGTTGGACAGCCTGTCTATCCAGCATTTGCTGGAAGGAGATCATATTCTGGATGTGGGCAGCGGCGCAGGATTGCCCGGTATCCCCCTGTCGATCCTCAATCCCGGACGTTCGTTCACCCTGCTAGACACCAACAGCAAGAAAACCCGCTTTCTCCGCCAGGCAAAGCTGGAGCTGCAGCTGGACAATGTGGACGTAGAACAGACGCGGGTGGAGCAGTTCCAACCGCGGCGTCTGTTCGATGTCATCACCTCCCGGGCATTTGCCTCGCTGCCGGACATGCTGCAGCTTACCCGGCACCTGCTCGCGCCAGGCGGTTGTTGGCTGGCCATGAAGGGTGTGGCGCCAGGGGATGAGCTCGAATCCCTGTCAGGAAAATATTTCCATGAAATTCAAGCGCTTCATGTGGCAAACGAAAGCGGTCAGCGCCACGGGATTCTGATTCGACCAAAAATGTGAGAATTTTCCTACAATACTTTTGACGCACACTTTTTTCAAAAAAGAATGATGGCGGAATTTTTCTCGTTTATAAATATCTGAAATGTGAACCTCTACGACAGGTGTGGATATGGCAGCGACTGCATC
>DTXR01000363.1 GCA_012962365.1 Chromatiaceae bacterium
GCCGACGGCACCGTAACCTGTGAAACCAATGATGCAGGCGGCGACATCACCGCCGTGACCGCGGGCACGGGTCTGAGCGGGGGCGGTAACAGCGGGGATGTCACCCTGGACGTGCAAGTGCCCCTGGCGCTCAGCGGCAGCGCGGGCGCGTCCGGAAATCCAGCGGGTCTCATCCAGGCCACGAACAGCAGCAGTGGCTATGGCTATGGCGTCGAGGGAAAAGGCAACTTGGCGGGCGGCTATTTCAAGGATCTCGACGGCAGCGGCTCTGCCCAGGTGGGCTCTGGGGATTCTGGAATAGAGGCCTATGGCAACACGATGGGCGGCTATTTCCTGGATCTTGACAGCAGCGGCTATGCCTATGTGGGCCATGCGGATTATGGAATAGTGGCCTATGGCAACGACATGGGCGGCCATTTCCAGGATCTTGACAGCAGCGCCGTTGCCCGGGTGGGCTACGACACCTACAAAATCCAGGGTACTGGCACCGTCAATTTTGTCCAGAACCACCCGGAACAGGCGGATCAGGTCATTGTCTATACGGCTCCCGAAGGGGACGAGGTGGCCACCTACACCCGGGGCAGCGCCCGGCTGGTCAACGGCGAGGCGCGCATTCCCCTGGGCGAGACCTTCAAATGGGTGACCAACCCGGATATCGGCCTCACGGCGCATCTGACGCCCATTGGCGGTGGGACGATTCTCTATGTGGCATCCAAGACAACGAAAGAGCTCGTTGTTCGCTCCATGTCAGGGTTCCCCGGCAATGTGGAATTCGACTACATCGTCTACGGCCTGCGCATTGGCTTCGAAGAGACTGCGGTGGTGCAGAAGAAAACAGAGGAGGCCCGCATTCCCTCCATGGCCAGTCACCGCCAGGCGCTGGCGGACAACCCGCAGCTGGCGCGCTACACCGCCCTGAGCCGCTATGCCCGCATGCAGGACAGCGACCGCGTCGCCATCCGGGCAAAAATGTCGGCGGCCAGCAGCCTGCTGCAAAAAATCGGCGAGTTCGACCCGGAAGTGCACAAGATCGACGGGCCACGGCAGGAAAAATAAGGCCATGCCCCTCACCCCGATGCTTGCCCTTGCGGTAAGGTATCGGGGCGAGGGACCCCCCCACCAAAGCGTAGCGCCTTGCCGGGTTGAGGCAGATCAACAAGGAAGGCTTTTTTCCCCGTTTCAGCCCCATCCGCCTTGTCCTCTCATGGTTTCTGTCCAATCATTAAAGTAGTGCTGTAAAA
>DTXR01000364.1 GCA_012962365.1 Chromatiaceae bacterium
TAATCGTTGAATCACCGGCCAAGGCCAAGACCATCAAGAAATACTTGGGCAAGGACTTCGAGGTGCTCGCCTCCTACGGCCATGTACGCGACCTGGTGCCCAAGGAGGGCGCCGTGGATACCGAGCACGAATTCCAGATGAAATACCAACCCATCGAGCGCAACGACAAGCACGTCAAGACCATCGCCAGCAAGCTGAAGGACACCGACGCCCTGTACCTGGCCACTGACCCGGATCGCGAGGGCGAGGCCATTTCCTGGCATCTGTACGAACTGCTGAAGAACCGCAAATACCTCAAGGGCAAGCCCGTTCATCGCGTGGTATTCAACGAGATCACCAAGAAAGCCGTGCAGGATGCCATCGCCCATCCCCGGGAACTGTCGATGGATCTGGTGAATGCCCAACAGGCGCGCCGCGCCCTGGATTACCTGGTGGGCTTCAACCTCTCCCCCCTGCTGTGGAAGAAAATCCGCCGCGGCCTGTCCGCCGGCCGGGTACAGAGTCCCGCTCTGCGCATGATCGTCGAACGCGAAGAAGAAATCGAAGCCTTCAAGACCCGCGAATACTGGACGGTGGAAGCAGACCTGAAAAAAGAAGGCGCGGAATTCAAGGCCAAGCTGATCCAATACGGCGGCGACAAGGTGGAGCAGTTCACCATCACCGAGGAAAAGCAGGCCCATGAGGTCGAAAAGACCCTGCTGGAAAAGGCAGGCGGGACGCTGGACGTGGTCAAGGTGACCAAGAAGCAGCGCCGCCGCAATCCTGCCGCGCCCTCCACCACCTCCACAGCGCGATCTGCATGAAGAGGATAGCAGGCGAGTCCATCTGGGGAAATGGCCAAAGCGGGGCCTGTCGGTCTTGGGGTGACTGAGTTTCGATCAGGCCCATGGGTCGTACTCACGAACCACCTGGTCCGGATTGCCGTCGAACTCGTCGCTCGGCATCGCGATATAGCCTCGGTCGGTCTTGATCAGGACGATGACGATCATCAGCGTCCTGGCGAGGCTCCAGGCGAACGA
>DTXR01000365.1 GCA_012962365.1 Chromatiaceae bacterium
ATGATCATCCGGAAGGTTGATCAGCTTGCCTACTTCTTCAAAATCCGACAGGTCCATGGGACATGAGTCGTAACCCATCACCTTGGCCGCAAGCATGATCGTCTGGGCAGCGATCCCGCAGGAACGCATGACCTCATCCCTTTGAACCTGCTCACGGCCACGGTAATAGGTATCGATGGCCTCAAGCAGACCCTGACGGACATCGTCAGGTGCATTCTTCCAGTATCGCTCGGGCTGTTTCTCCCATGCCTTCAGGTCCGCGCAGAGCATGATCAATAGGGACGCATCTGTTATCTGGGGTTGCATCCAGGTAGCCGCGCGTATCTTCTCTCGAAGCTGCTTGTCTTTCACCAGCACAAAACGCCAATGCTGGATGTTGAATGCAGTAGGTGACAAAAGAGCGAGCGACAGAAGCTTCTGTATCTCCTCCTCTCTCATCTCGTGGCGAGGATCGAACTGTTTTATCGAGCGCCGGGTTTCGATGGCTTCAATTACTTCCATATCAAACTCCTGGTGTGACGGAATATTCTCGAATCGTGATATTATTCAGCTACAACATTTTTTGTAAGTACGCACATTTCTGTCATGTAGTACCATTTTGTATACCGACTAATATCATGACTAACCGACGCACCTATTGCGAGTTCGGATGCCCTGTCGAAGCAACGCTGGACGTGATCGGCGGAAAGTGGAAATGCGTTATCCTTTTCCACCTGCTGAGCGGCACCAAACGATTCAATGAGCTAAGGCGCCTGATGCCGGAAGTCACGCAACGCATGCTGACTAGGCAATTGAGGGAGCTCGAATCCGATCAGATCATCGAACGGACGGTTTACCCCGAGGTACCCCCCAAGGTCGAATACTCACTAACAGACTTTGGGCGAACCTTGGAGCCCATCCTGAAAATGCTCCAGCAATGGGGGTTCGATTATCTGGAAAAAATATCGGAAATACGCCGCAACCTCAGAACATAAACAGGTTTTTTTACCGTTGCCGTTGCGGATTCAACGGCACCCTTGCAGGTGGGACACCTGCGCCCGAGCGCCTTCGCCGGACCGTGCAACAGGC
>DTXR01000366.1 GCA_012962365.1 Chromatiaceae bacterium
ATCGAAGAGCATCCCCAAGAGCAGGAACACCAGCACCATCATTCACATGAGCATGCCCATGCTGAGCACCATCATGATTATGGCCAGGGAGCGGCCCGAGCCCATGCGCCCGGTCTCAGTCAGTCGCGTATGGTGCAGATAGAGGAAGACATTCTCGGCAAGAACAACCAGTATGCAGCCGCCAACCGGCAATGGTTCGCAGAGCATCAGATGCTGGCGCTGAACCTGGTTTCCAGCCCGGGATCGGGCAAGACCACGCTGCTCACCCGTAGCATCGACGATTTGAAAGACGATATGAAGCTCTCGGTGATCGAAGGGGATCAGCAGACCAGCAATGACGCAGAGCGTATCCGCGCCACAGGCGTGAAGGCACTGCAGATCAATACCGGCAAGGGCTGTCATCTGGATGCGCATATGGTGGGGCATGCGCTGGAAACCCTGCAGCCGGACAACAACAGCGTGCTGTTCATCGAGAATGTGGGTAACCTGGTGTGTCCCGCAGCCTTTGATCTGGGTGAAGCACACAAGGTGGCGATACTTTCTGTGACCGAAGGGGAGGACAAGCCCATCAAATACCCGGACATGTTCCATGCTGCCGATCTCATGCTGGTGAACAAGATCGACCTGTTGCCTTACCTGGATTTCGATATGGAGCAATGCCTCCGTTATGCCCGCCAGGTTAATCCCGGCATCAAGGTATTGCGGCTTTCTGCTACCACCGGCGAGGGGATGGATGGTTGGTATCGGTGGATACGGGCCACGCAACAGCTTGCTGCAATTGGCCAATAACCATGTGCCTGGCACTGCCTGCAAAAATCTTGGCCATTGACGAGGCCACTGACATGGCCACCGTGGCTCTTGGAGAAGTAAAAAAAGCGGTCTCCATCGCATTGCTGGAAGAGGTGGCGATTGGTGATTTCGTATTGATCCACGTGGGTTATGCCCTGAACAAGATCGATCCGGAAGAGGCGGAGAGGACCTTGGCGGCATTTGCCGAAGCCGGGCTGTCTGCAGAAGCAAGCTTATGAAATACGTCGAAGAGTTCCGTCGCAGTGATCTGGCCCGGGTATTGGCAGACGCCATTGCCCGGGAAGCGGATACCGGATGCCAATACAATCTCATGGAGTTCTGTGGCGGGCACACCCATGCCATATTCCGCTATGGCGTCCAGGACTTGATGCCCGGCAATGTGAAATTCATCCATGGGCCGGGGTGTCCGGTCTGTGTGCTGCCCATACCCCGTATCGACAATGCCATTGCGCTGGCCCGGGAACCGGATGTCATCCTCTGCAGCTATGGCGACATGCTGCGGGTGCCAGCCAGTGGCCGCAAGAGTCTGCTCAAGGTGAAGGCCGAGGGCGCGGATATCCGCATGGTCTATTCCACCCAGGATGCACTGAAAATCGCGCGGGACAACCCGGATCGGCAGGTGGTGTTTTTCGCCATTGGATTTGAAACCACGACGCCGCCCACAGCTGTGGCCATTCTCCAGGCCAAAGCCGGGAAGCTGAACAATTTCAGCGTGTTTTGTAATCATGTGCTCACGCCGGCCGCCATTCAGAACATTCTCGAATCACCGGAAGTAAGGGAAATGGACAGGGTTTCCATCGATGGCTTCTTTGGTCCTTCCCATGTGAGTTCCATCATTGGCACGCAGCCTTACGAGTTTTTTGCCGAGGAATTCCAGAAACCGGTAGTGATTGCCGGCTTCGAGCCACTGGATGTAATGCAGTCTGCACTGATGTTGATTCGCCAGCTCAATGAAGGTCGGCATGAGGTGGAAAACGAATACACCCGTGTGGTGTCCAGAGAGGGCAATGTAAAAGCCCAGATGCTGGTGGCCCAGGTGCTGGAGTTGCAGCGCAGTTTCGAATGGCGGGGATTGGGCATGGTGCCCTACAGCGCGTTACAAATCAAACAGGCTTATGCGGAATTCGATGCGGAAAAGCGTTTTGCCATTCCGGTATCCCAAGCTACAGACGTGAAAGGTTGTGAATGTCCCCGCATCCTGCGCGGGGTCAAAAAGCCCACTGACTGCAAGCTGTTCGGCACCATCTGTACACCAGAGAATCCCATGGGTTCCTGCATGGTGTCTTCCGAGGGCGCCTGTGCTGCTTATTGGACCTACGGCCGTTTTCGTGAGAAAACCGCGCTGGAAGAGACGGCGGCGTGAATGCCGGAGCAAAACGCTTTACCATGCGCCTAGATGTGCGTAAAGGCCGTGTGGATATGACTCACGGCAGCGGCGGGCGTGCCATGGCGCAGTTGATCGAAGAGATTTTTATCAACTGTTTCGACAATGAACTGCTGCGACAGGCCAACGATCAGGCGGCATTCCCTGTGCGTTCAGGGCGCATGGTCATGAGTACCGATGGGCATGTGATATCACCGCTGTTTTTTCCCGGTGGTGATATCGGCTCCCTGTCCGTGCATGGCACCATCAATGATGTAGCCATGTCTGGCGCCCGGCCTTTGTATCTTTCCGCCGCTTTCATTCTCGAAGAAGGTTTCCCGCTTGCCGACCTGGAACGCATCGTAGTCAGTATGGCAAAAGCTGCCAATGCCGCCGGAGTGCCGGTGGTGACCGGAGATACCAAGGTGGTGGAAAAGGGCAAGGCCGATGGCGTTTTCATTACCACTACCGGGGTGGGCAGGGTGCCGGAAGGCATCAATATCTCCGGAGACCGCGCGGCTGCGGGCGATGCCATCCTGGTCAGTGGCACTGTGGGAGATCATGGCGTGGCAATTATGTCGAGCAGGGAAAACCTGGAATTTGAAACTGCCATCCAGTCGGATTCGGCGGCATTGCATACCCTGGTGGCGGACATGCTGGCGGCGGGTGCGGACATCCATTGCCTGCGTGATCCCACCCGGGGTGGACTGGCCACCACCTTGAATGAACTGGCGCAGCAATCCGGCGTGGGCATGCGTCTGCGCGAGGTGGATATTCCCGTTCTGCCTGCTGTGGCGGATGCCTGTGAGTTGCTGGGGCTCGATCCATTATACGTGGCCAATGAGGGCAAGTTGATCTGTATTTGCAAAGCCGCGGATGCCGATCGCCTGCTGCAAGTGATGCAGGCCCACCCGTTGGGCAGACAGGCCGCCATCATTGGCGAAGTCACCGCGGAGGAACCTGGTTTTGTGCAGATGGACACCGGTTTTGGCGGCAGCAGGGTGGTTGACTGGCTGGTCGGGGAACAATTGCCGAGAATCTGCTGAAAGATGCGCATCCTGTTCCTGTGCCATGCTTTCAACAGCCTCACTCAGCGGTTGTTCGTGGTGCTCAGGGAGGAGGGGCATGAAGTATCGGTGGAATTCGATATCAACGACGCCCTCAGCGTGGAAGCGGTCGAAGTCTATGTGCCGGATCTGATCATTGCGCCTTTTCTCAAGCGTGCCATTCCTGAACGTATTTGGCGCTATCATACCTGTTTTATCATCCATCCCGGCATTCCCGGAGATCGTGGCCCCAGCGCCCTTGACTGGGCGATCCTGAATCGGGAAAAAACCTGGGGCGTTACTGTCTTGCAGGCCAACGAGGAGATGGATGGTGGTGATATCTGGGCAAGCATGGAATTTCCCATGCGCTTCGCCACCAAGGCCAGTCTGTACCGAAACGAAGTCACCCAGGCCGCGGTGGAGGCCATGCTGCTGGCCATCCAGCGTTTTCAGAGCAGACAGTACAAGCCGTTACCACTCGATTATTCCGCTCCGGCGATCCGGGGGCAGGCTCGTCCGCCCATGCCGCAGGCCGATCGCGCCATCGACTGGCAACAGGACAGCACGGAAGTGATACTGCGCAAAATTCACAGCGCGGATGGTTTTCCCGGCGTTCAGGATAAAATCCTGGGCAAGGAGCTGTTTCTCTACGACGCATGGGAGGAACGGCGCCTACAGGGGAGGGCAGGTGAATTGCTGGCGCGCTGCGGTCCCGCAGTCTGCAGAGCCACTCGCGATGGCGCCATCTGGATCGGCCATCTGCGGGACAAAAACGATCAACATCCTTTCAAGCTTCCGGCAACCTGGTTGCTTGGCGAACAGATAAACGACCTGCCTGAAACCCAGGCGAATACGCAGGAGGCCTATCCTGAAATCTGGTATGAAGAAGAAGATCAGGTCGGCTATTTGTATTTCAATTTCTACAATGGCGCTATGAGCACCACCCAATGCGAGCGACTGCGAGATGCTTACCGAAAAGCAGTGCAACGGGATACCCGGGTTATCGTGCTGATGGGAGGGAACGATTTCTGGTCCAATGGCATGCACCTGAATATCATTGAAGCAGCGCAGAGTGCGGCAGATGAATCCTGGCGGAATATCAATGCCATCGATGATATTGCGCTGGACATTATTACTACCGAAAGCAAGCTGACCATTTCCGCATTGCGGGGCAACGCCGGTGCCGGAGGGGTGTTTCTGGCGCGTGCGGCCGATGAAGTCTGGACGCATGAGGCGGTGATACTCAACCCCCATTACAAAGACATGGGCAACCTCTATGGATCCGAATACTGGACCTACCTGCTGCCACGCCATGCCGGGAAAGAGAACGCACAGCGCATTACCCAGGCACGCCTGCCCATGGGTATCCGGGAAGGTCTGGATCTGGGTTTGATCGATGCCGTGTTGACCAGAACAAAATCCACATTCATCGGAAACGTAAAACAGCGTGCCCGGGAGCTGGCGTCAGACCCGGCATTCGAAAACCGTCTGGCGCACAAAAGCCGCATTCGCAAGGCAGATGAACAGCGACGTAGCCTGCAATCCTACCGGGATCAAGAGCTGGAACGCATGCGCATGAACTTCTATGGTTTCGATCCCAGTTACCATGTGGCGCGTTACAACTTCGTTTACAAGGTTCCCAAATCCCGTACTCCCCTCACCATTGCATTGCACCGGCGCACCGGGGAGAAACACCGGAGTGTTCCATGAATACAGCCCCCACCCTATTGATTGTTGATGACGAAATACTCAGCCTGGAATCACTGGCGCGCAACCTGCACGAAGAATTTGACGTGAAGACAGCCAGTACGATCAGGGAAGCGGAAACCCTGCTGCAGGAGGAATGGATACAAATCATTCTTTGTGATCAACGCATGCCGGAGATGAGCGGCGTGGAATTCCTCAAAAAAGTGCGGGAGCAATGGCCGGAAGTGATACGCATGATTATTTCCGGATATACTGATTCAGAAGACGTTATTAGCGCCGTAAATGAAGCCGGCATTTTTCAATACATCACCAAGCCATGGCATCCTGACAATCTCCTGCTGACCTTGAGGAATGCCGCCCGTCTGTATTCCCTGCAACGGCAGAATGAAGCCCTTTCCGTTGAACTCAAGATGATACCGGGTAAGCTTGATGAGACACTCGCGGAAAAACGCAAGCGCTTGCGGGAGAACTATCGCTGCGAAGATGGCATCGTGCGCTCTGCAGAAAGCTGCATGAACACAGTTTGTGAAAAAGTGCGTCTGGTGGCGCCCTATGATGTTTCGGTGCTGTTAACAGGTGAATCCGGCACAGGAAAGGAACTGGCCGCGAGGGCGCTCCACTACAACAGCCTGCGTTGGGATAGGCCCTTTGTCGTGGAAAATTGTGGAGCCTTGCCAGATGAATTACTGGAAAGTGAATTGTTTGGTTACAAGCGTGGCGCCTTTACCGGCGCCGTAGAGGATCGTATCGGTCTTTTTGAGCGGGCCAATGGCGGAACGGTTTTTCTGGATGAAATCGGGGAGGTATCTGCTGCTTTTCAGGTGAAGTTGCTCAGGGTGTTGCAGGAAGGTGAAATTCGTCCCCTGGGCAGCGGACGAACACGCAAGGTGGATGTGCGAATTATTGCAGCGACCAATAAGAACCTGGAAAAGGAAGTGCGAGAAGGGCGGTTCCGAGAAGACCTCTACTATCGCCTCGCGACACTGACCATTACACTGCCTCCTTTGCGAGATCGCAAGCAGGATATTCCATTGCTTGCCAACAGCCTGCTGGAAACGGCCGTTCGGGAAATGGGCAAGTCGGCCAAGGGCTTCACTCAGGAAGCCATCACCTGCATGCAGACTTACCATTGGCCGGGAAATGTTCGTGAGTTGCAGAATGAAATCCGCCACATGCTCATCATGGGGCAGCGTGAAGAACTGGGTGCGGACTTGCTTACACCGAGAGTGCTCAGGGCGATACCAAAAGAAATGCCGTTTCTGGAAACGATGGCCGACCTGAATGGAACATTGAAAGAACGGGTAGAGGCACTGGAAGCGATGATATTAAAGGAGACACTCATACGTCACCACTGGAACAAAAGTCGTGCGGCGAAGGAGTTGGGGCTGTCGCGGGTGGGATTGCGTAACAAGCTGGAGCGCTACGGTCTGGCAAAGATTGAACATCTGCACCCGGATTCTGAAGCCGCCGGAGGTCAATAAATTGGTTGAGCATCCCGGCAGGCTTCTGCATCGCATCGGACTGGAGGAAGGAAGGGTGCAGCAGGAGATATCCAGCGAGAATGCGTGGATAGAAGTCATTCACAAGATGGATGCCGTATATGCAGATCTGGTTCACTATCAGGTAGAGCTGGAACAAAAGAATGCTGAACTGGAGCAGGCTCAGCAGTTTATTCATGGCGTGTTGTCATCGATGACAGATGTGCTCATTGTCTGTGATCATGAAAGCACGATTCTTGAGGTAAACAAGGCCTTCGAAAGCGTGACCGGGTTTAAGGCAGAAGCATTGACAGGATGCCCTCTGGGAGATTTGTTTGGTGAAGACGCCAACCTGATGCAGAAAGTGTATGTAGAACACCTGAACAGTGATTCACTCATGGATTGTGAAATCAATATACATTGTGCTGACGGATCGTCCACACCGCTGGCGATGAACTGCTCACGGCGTTTTGACGCCAAAGGCAAAGTTGCCGGAGCGGTTATCGTTGGCCGTCCCGTGGGGGAATTGCGCCGAGCCTATCAAAGTTTACGCCAGGCGCATCAGCATCTACAGAAGACTCAACAGCAACTGCTTCAATCAGAAAAAATGGCTTCGCTGGGGCGGCTGGTAGCTGGCGTCGCTCATGAACTGAACAATCCCATCAGTGTCATCTTTGGCAATATGCATGTATTGAAAGGCTATGGGAAACGTCTCACCGCCTATATCGAACAAGTGAACGAGGACGACACATCCATAGCGCTCAGCGAAGCCCGAAAAACGCTGAAGATCGATCATATACTGGAGGATATGCAGCCTTTGATCGAAGGCTCCCTGGAGGGAGCAGAGCGCGTCAGTAA
>DTXR01000367.1 GCA_012962365.1 Chromatiaceae bacterium
ATGCGGATCTTCTGGTACATCAGGGGTTGGGTAACGGCAGGTTCGTCAGCTTCATTGTGTCCCTGGCGGCGATAGCAGACCAGGTCGATAACCACGTCCTTGTGGAAGTGGTTGCGGTAGTCCAGTGCCAGGCGGGTGACGAAGATGACCGCCTCGGGATCGTCCCCGTTTACATGGAAAATGGGCGCCTGCACCATCTTGGCGACATCTGTGCAGTATGTGGTGGAGCGGCTGTTGAAAGGGTCGCTGGTGGTGAAGCCGATCTGGTTGTTGATGACGATATGCACCGTGCCGCCGGTGCTGAAGCCACGGGCCTGGGACATGTTCAGGGTTTCCATGACCACGCCCTGGCCGGCAAAGGCGGCATCGCCGTGCAGGATGACGGGCAGCACCTTTTCACCGAGTGGATCGCCATGACGCTTCTGACGGGCACGAACCGAACCCTCGATAACCGGACTGATGATTTCCAGATGCGAAGGATTGAAGCCGAGAACCACATGGATCAGTCCGCCGGGCGTTTCGACGCTGCTGGAAAACCCCTTGTGATATTTGACATCACCGGATGTCATCACCCCGTGGTTCCTACGCGTACCCTGGAATTCATCATAGATTTCCGATGGCGGTTTGCCGATGATGTTGGTCAGCACGTTCAGTCGGCCGCGATGGGCCATGCCGATAACAGCCTCTTCCACGCCGTCGCGACCGGCGCGCTGGATGAGCTCGTCCAGCAAGGGTATCAGGGATTCACCTCCTTCCAGAGAAAAACGTTTCTGCCCCACATAGCGGGTATGCAGGTATTTTTCCAGGCCTTCCGCAGCGGTGAGCATGCGCAGTATCCAGCGTTTGTCCCCTTCGGACAGTTCCGGCCGGGTGCGGTAGGTTTCCAGCCGTTGCTGTATCCAGCGCTTTTCCACCGTGTCGGTGATGTGCATGTATTCCGAACCGACGGTGCCGGTATAGACCTTCCGAACCAGTTCGAGGATCTCTTTGAGGGAAAGGCTTTCCGGCGCAAACAGGGAACCGGTGTTGAAAACACGTTCCAGATCATCTTCCGTGAGATTATGATAGGCCAGTGTCAGTTCCGGCAGATGCGGTTTTTCGTGCAGGTGCAGGGGATCGAGGTCAGCCAGCTGGTGACCTCTGATGCGATAAGCGTTGATCAGTCGCAGCACCGATGCCTGCCGTGCGGCAGCCTGGGCAGCGAGGGTGTCATCATACCTTGCGTGACGGACAGGTTTCGCCTGTGCCATGCGTGCAAAATTCTGCTGGATGCGCTGATGAGAAAAATCTTCGCCGCCGTGGCCATTGACTGTTGGCAGTTTCTCGAACTCCAGCCGCCAGTTTTCAGCTATACTGTTGGGGTCTTGCAGCCAGGCTTCGTACAGGTTTTCTATAAATGGGGCGTTGCCGTCATAGAAAGGCGAGGATTTGCGCAGTAATTCCAGGAGCTCAGACATGTTAGGATATTTGCCCTAATTGCACATAAAAAAACATAAATCGATGTTCGAGTTATTAGAAAGTCTAGCACAAGATATTGGTTGTTAAACAAAAACTTTAAAATAATACGATTGTCATAAATTTGGCCTGTTTCATAAAAAAACAATGTTTGTTGTTGCTTGCTTTTTTGGTGTCCGTCGAACCCGCTTTTTCGGCCGGACAGGAAAGAGGGGATTGCAATAAGCCCGAACCAGATACCGATTTGCGTCACTGTTCCTTTGCGGGAAAGCGCATTGACGGTCTGGATATTCACGGCGCTTTACTGAACGGCGTGGATTTTTCCAATGCACGATTGAGCAATTGCAACTTATCCGGGGCAAGTCTCAAAGAGGCCAATCTCAAATGGGCCTTTCTGATCGACTGCACGATTCGCAAAGCAGATTTTCTGGAAGCCGAACTGTTTCACACCACGTTCGATGGCAGCACACTGGATGGCAGTCGTTTTGTGGCAGCCGATATGTTCGGGGCCAACCTCAATGATGTGCGGGCCCGCGAAGTGGATTTTCATGACGCTTACATGAAAGACATCGCCATGGAAGAAAGCGATTTCAGCAGGAGCCGTTTTGCCGGCTGTTTCATGCAGCGAGCGGTATTGCTTGAGAGCAAGCTGACCGGCGCTTATTTTCATGATGCTACGCTTACCGGCGCTTCCATGGAAGGCGCTGATTTCAGCGGGGCTGTCATCATTCATTCCCTCCTGAATGGAACACATTTGCAGGGCACGTCATTCAAGGACGCAGATCTTGCCAAATCTCGGTTCATCAATGCGCATGTAGGAGCGGCGGACTTTACAGGGGCGTACAATATGCCGAAGCACCTGAAGAAGATGCTGGGAAAAGGAACAAAGCATTAAAACTAGATGACCTGAAAATCCTGTTTCTTCCAGCCCAGAGCAGTGTGTCTCTGGGGGAAGAGGCCCTTTCTGGACTGGCCGCATTGGGTGGTATCGGACTGGTGATGCTGGTGAGCAGTTTTTTCCTTGAACCCAGGGATCTGCCCTGGGTAGTCGCTTCCATGGGTGCCTCGGCGGTACTGTTGTTTGCCGTGCCTCTGGGGCCGCTGTCCCAGCCCTGGCCCTTTGCCGGGGGACATCTGATATCCGGCCTGATCGGTGTTACCCTGGCCACCCTGATTCAGGAACCGGTGCTGGCGGCGGCGCTGGCCGTATCTTTGGCCATATTCGTCATGTATGTCACCGGCTGTCTGCATCCCCCAGGCGGAGCAACCGCCCTCACCGTAGTGGCAGGAGGCGACGCCATTCGCGCCATGGGCTATGAATACCTGCTGACGCCGGTGCTAGCAAATATCGTGGTTATGCTGGCCTGGGCCCTGTTGATCAATAATCTGCTGCCCAATCGCTATTATCCGAACACCCTCAGGCGATTGAAAGAAGAAACAACCTGCGCACTGGGCACGGATCGCGTCGATGCACGGCTCTGCATCGGAAAAGACGACCTGGAATTTGCCCTGCGGGAAATGAATGAGTATGTGGATGTCTCCCGCGAAGAGCTGTCGCGGATTTTCAATTTGTCCGCCACCCATGCCCGACGGCGGCGCATGGGCGAGATCCTGTGTGGCGAGATCATGACGCGGGATGTGGTCAGTGCGGAATACGATGACAAGGTGGAAGACATCTGGAAGCGCATGTGGCAGCACAAGATTCGCAGTGTGCCCATCATCGATGCGCGGCGTCATGTCATCGGCATTGTCACCATCGCCGATTTTCTCAATCAGGTAAAGGCAGAGGATGAACGCCCGCTGGCGAAACGCCTGAGAGCGTTCATCAGACCGTCGTCCGGCAGCACCACAGACAAACCGGAATTTGCCGGCCATATCATGACCACGCCGGTTATCACCATCCGGGAAGATCAACATATTCTGGATCTTTTTCCTGTATTCTACGAAAAAGGCGTGCACCATCTGCCGGTAGTGGACAGCGAAGACCGGCTAGTGGGGATGCTTACCCCGAAGAACCTGATGCCTGCGGAGAGGCGCTGGGACGCCGCATTCGCCATGAGCACGATGGGGTGGACAAGGTAGCCCGGGACTACAGCCGTTTGGAACACAAGGACACCACCCTGACCGGCAACGGCAGAATACTGTGGTACCGGCGGCATGCCTCGGACATGGATTTCACCTGTCATTTCGACGGTAGGGGCAGGGTAATCGATTCTTCCTACAAGTTTTACTGAAGAGGCATCCCACTTTGGCGCACAGTATTGGGAAACGATTTTGGTATGGGGCATTACGCTGCTAATATAAATAAATGGAAGCCAGAAAAATCCCGCTGCCGGCACGATTCAAGGTCAAGATATCCGCTCTGGAGGCGGATATCGCGTTTTGTGACGCGCTCATTACCTTTGCCGGACAGATTCCTGAAACGGTTTACCAGCGGGCGGAAATCCAGGTTTACAAGTCCCTGGAAACCGAACTGGAAAGGCGCCTGAAAATCGCCCGTCAGGAAGCTCACGAACGCTCCCAGAGGCTCACCGCATGAATACGCTTCATGAAATTACTTGCTGTTGATACCACAGAGGACACCTGTTCCGTTGGCCTGTGTGTCGATGACGAAATGCGCTGGCGTTTCGAGGTCGCGCCCCGCAGGCACAGTGAATTGCTGTTGCCCATGATCGATGACCTGCTGAACGAGGCAGGGCTTGCTGTACAGCAGCTCGATGCGCTGGCTTTCAGCCGGGGGCCGGGCTCCTTTACCGGCGTGAGAATTGCCACCGGCGTGATTCAGGGCATCGCGCTGGGCGCTGACCTGCCTGTGACGCCTGTATCCACCCTGGCGGCCCTGGCTCAGGGGGCGTGGCGCACCCGTGGTGCCGAAAGGGTGCTGAGCGCTCTGGACGCGCGCATGGGTGAAGTCTACTGGGCGCAATGCCATCTGCACGATGGCTGTATGATCATCGAGGGTGAGGAAAGGGTTGGCAAGCCGGACCTTGTTCCGGATTCGGTCGCGGAAGAGTGTTGGGGAGCGGGCAGTGGCTGGTCGGCCTATCCCGATGCGCTGGCGCAGGCCACCGGCATTCCCCCCGCTCAGACGCTTTCCGAACAGCGCATACACGCCAGGGATGTGGCCAGCCTTGGATTGGCCGCCTTGCTGGCGGGGGAAGCCGTTGCCCCAGAAGAAGCGCAACCCGTCTATGTCCGCAACAATGTGGCTGCCAAACCTGGACGACCCCTGTAATTCGGGTCGATGTGATCGACCACTCGGCCCGCAACAGAGACAGCACATGACCGGCCTCTCCAAGCACGATTCCATATGCTGGCATACCCTCGATGCGCAGTCCACCATAAAGGAACTGGAAACGAATCCTGCCACAGGTCTAAGCGAAACAGTGGCAGCCGAGCGTTTGCGCCAGCAGGGCGCCAACCGGTTGCTGGAGAAGAAATCAAGAAGTCCCTGGCTTCTTTTTCTGGACCAGTTCCGCAATTTTCTGATCGTGGTGCTTATTGGAGCGGCTGTGCTTGCCGGGGCGATCGGTGATGTCAAGGATGCGCTTGTCATCCTGTTCGTGGTTGTGTTGAACGCCCTGCTGGGTTTTTACCAGGAATATCGGGCCGAGAGATCCCTGGCCGCGCTGAAGAAAATGCTCGCTCCCGTAGCAGAAGTGCGGCGGGATGGGGCAACCCGGATGATGCCTGCCGAGCAGTTGGTGCCTGGCGACATCGTGCTGCTGGATGCCGGTGATCTGGTACCTGCCGATGGGCGGGTGATCGTCGTACACAACCTTGAAGTGGACGAATCGTCGCTCAGCGGCGAGTCGCATACCGTCGGGAAACAGACAGTAGCCCTGGACCATGAAGATGCCCCCCTCGCCGAGCGGGACAACATGCTGTACATGAACACCGTGGTCACTCGTGGCCGTGCTGAAATGGTGGTCACGGCCACCGGCATGAAAACGGAAATGGGACGTCTTGCAGGTATGCTGGCGGAAGCGGAGGAAGGGCCGACGCCTCTGCAGCTGCAGCTGGATGAATTGGGCAGGCGTTTGACCATCATTGCCGGGGCGGTGGTGGTGATCATGTTTATCAGCGGCCTGCTGCGGGGAGAACCCTGGCTGCATATGCTGATGACGGCCATTGCGCTGGCAGTTGCCGCCATACCGGAAGGCTTGCCGGCGGTGGTTACCGTTACCCTGGCACTGGGCCTGCATCGCATGGCCAGACACCGGGCGATTGTGAAACGATTGGCGGCGGTGGAAACACTGGGTTGCACCACGGTTATCTGTTCTGACAAGACGGGAACACTCACGGTAAACCAGATGACGGCCCGCAGCCTGTACGTTCGTGGAAAACGGCTGTCGGTGACCGGAGAAGGCTATCTGCCCAATGGCGAAATCCAAACTGGCGACAGCATCAGCACAGCGGATCTCTCTCCGCTGCTGCGCGCTTTTTCCCTGTGCAATGACGCGCACCTGTCCCATGGCAAAGTGGTGGGTGATCCCATGGAAGCGGCGTTGCTGGTGCTGGCCGGGAAAGGCGGTCTGAACCCCCATGCATTGCGGGAAAAAATGCCGCGGGTCGCCGAAATACCTTTTGATGCGGCGCACAAATACATGGCCAGCTTTCATTTTTGTGAGGGGCAGGTAGTGATGTATGTCAAGGGCGCGCCCGATGTTCTCATCGAACTTTGTGCAAACCGTCTGGGGCCGGATGGTGAAGTGGTTCTGGATGCTGAATCCAAGGTGCGTGTAAAGGAGGAGAATGTTTCCCTGGCGATGGATGGCTTGCGCGTGTTGGCGGCTGCCAGCCGGATCATCGATGCGAAAGACTTTGATCCCGATGGCGACCTCTTTCGCTACATGCAGAATTTGCGGCTTGAGGGGCTGGTAGGGCTGATGGACCCGCCCAGGCCAGAGGTAAGAGCAGCAATCACGCTTTGCCATAAAGCCGGAATAGCAGTGAAAATGATCACCGGGGATCAGAAGGTCACCGCAGCGGCCATAGCCGATGAATTGGGCATACAGGGGAAGGTGATGTCCAGTGCCGACCTGGATAGACTGGACGATACCCAACTGGCCGCATGTATCGATGACGTCGGCGTCTTTGCCCGGGCAACACCGCAACAGAAGGTGCGCATCGTCCGTGCGCTCAAGGCCGGAGAGCATGTGGTGGCTATGACAGGGGACGGTGTGAATGATGCACCGGCATTGAAGCATGCGGATATCGGTATTGCCATGGGCGTAGCGGGTACCGATGTGACCAGGGAAGCGGCCACCATGGTGCTTACCGACGACAATTTTGCCACTATCGTGCGGGCAGTGAGGGAAGGTAGGACCATCTATGACAATATCATCAAGTTTGTACGCTTTCAGTTGTCCACCAATATCGGTGCAATCCTGACGGTATTTGCGGCACCCTTTATGGGGTTGCCTCTCCCGTTCAATCCCATTCAACTGTTGTGGGTGAATATCATCATGGACGGTCCGCCAGCCATGGCGCTCGGGGTGGAACCGGCACGGCCAGATGTGATGTCGGTGCCACCTCGCGCTGCCCGGGAACGCATCCTCACCTGGCACAGGTTGGGGGTTCTTGCCGCCTACGGGGCGACCATGATGACAGGCACGCTGGGGATGCTCTGGTGGGGGTTGCAAAATCGCACGGATCAGCAGGCGTTTACCCTGTCGTTCACGACCTTTGTGCTGTTTCAGGTATTCAATGCCTTCAATGCGCGTGCGGATCAGGGCACCACATTCAATCGAACGTTCTTTCGAAACAGGGTGTTGTGGCTATCATTGGCCGCAGTCGTCGTGCTGCAGATTCTGGTGGTCCACTGGCCGCCGGCGCAGGATCTGTTCCATACAGCGCCCCTGTCCGGTGGTGACTGGATGCTGGCGACCCTCGTGGCCTCCTCGGTGCTGTTGCTGGACGAAACACGAAAACTTCTGCGGTATATCTGGCGGATTGGTGCAGAGAAATGAATGCGCTGCGTGGAAAACCTGCCCGCAAAGTGTGACAATAACCTGAAACCGCGAGTTCAGAAGGCGTGCAGAGTGCAAGATATTGATTTGGATAGCGTAATGAAA
>DTXR01000368.1 GCA_012962365.1 Chromatiaceae bacterium
ATTGCGCTTGCGCAAGAGAGCGTGCCCTGGGAGATTGCGAAGATTTGCAACGAAGAAGCCGGGCATTGTGGGCGCAAGATATGAGTTCACGACTTAAATCAGAGGTTCCTTGAATAGGCGTTGTTTCATTTCAGCGGCTACTCGGGATTATCAGGTTTACACCAGCACCACGTCGTATTGCTCCTGGGTGTAGAGGGTTTCCGCCTGCAAGCGGATGGGTTTGCCGATGAACTGTTCCAGTTCCGCCAGTTCCTGGGATTCCTCATCCAGCAGTCTGTCCACTACCTCCGGCGATGCCAGTACCAGCAGTGATTCACTTTCGAACTGGCGTGCCTCGCGCAGTATTTCCCGAAAAATTTCGTAGCAGGTGGTTTCTGCGGTCTTGATGTAGCCCCGGCCGTTGCAGGTTGGGCAGTCGTTGCACAGCACATGTTCGAGAGACTCGCGGGTGCGCTTGCGGGTCATTTCCACCAGTCCCAGGGAAGAGACTTCGCAAATGGTGGTGCGGGCATGATCCCGGGAGAGGCAGCGCTCCAGGGCGCGCATCACCTGGCGTTTGTGCTCCTGTTCCGCCATGTCAATGAAATCGATGATGATGATGCCGCCGAGGTTACGCAGGCGCAGCTGACGGCAAATGGCCTGGGCGGCTTCCAGGTTGGTCTTGAAGATGGTTTCTTCCAGGTTGTGATGACCCACGAAGCCGCCGGTATTCACGTCGATGGTGGTCATGGCCTCGGTCTGATCCACGATCAGGTGGCCGCCGGATTTCAGATCCACCCGCCGCGCCAGGGCTTTTTGGATTTCGTCTTCGACATTGTACAGATCGAACAGGGGGCGCTCTCCCGGATAGTATTTCACCAGCGAGGCAATATCCTTGTTGAATTTCTCGGCGAACCCCAACGCCTTTTCCCAGGTGGAACGGGAATCGATGGCGATCTTTTCCACTTCCGGTCCGGCCAGGTCGCGTAGTGCGCGCAAGGCCAGGGGTAGGTCTTCGTGGATGATCTTGATGCTATTGGTGGTGTTGGCCTTTTCCTGGATGGATTGCCACAACCGCTGCAGGAACAGCATGTCGCTGCGC
>DTXR01000369.1 GCA_012962365.1 Chromatiaceae bacterium
AAAGTTCGGGTCATCGATAAGTTCCGCAACGCGGGTATAGAACGCGTTTACATGCTCCATGCGAAAGCGTGCATTGGAATCGTTGACCAAGCTGGGGTTGATTCCGTACTCCTTCATCAGGGGTTCAGTATCCAGGTCATAGGAACGGGCCAGCTGGATCATGAGATCGAGCATGGGAGAATAAAGGCTTAGAGGCATAGAAATCGCGTGGTATATCAGTTGGTTAAATGAAGATCTCACAATAGCTAACTTACGTCAAATTTATGGCGCGTTTTGTAAATGGTGTTGTATCGAATGACTGCTAGACTCGGCGCATGCCAAACAGCTACAGATGATCCCATGCGCAAGAACAAAGTTGGATGCACTCAGACAATTGATCTGGAAACGGGTGAAACCGGAGAGGAGTCTGATTCACCGTGCTCGTCAATAGAGCATGCACTGCTTGAAGAGGTGGAATTCTGGCGTAGCTATATTGAATACTGCTCCAAAACGATCGGACCACCGGTGCCGGAGGAAGCCTATGATGCGCTTGCACAGTCAGAACGGAAACTCCAGAGTTTCATGGTGAGCAACAAGACCCTTCGAAAGGACTGTCTGCGGGTTCACTGACCGTGCGAATCCAGTATGCCTGCTTCCTGTAGAGTCATCGCCAAATCAGAAAGGGAATCTTCATCCCAATCGGGCTGCTTCAAGCCAGCTGGCCACCGCGTTCCAGGTCGAAAGCGCCCGGTGCGCACAAGTGCTGTCCGCATCCCCACCGCCGCAGCACCCACAATATCAGTGTCCGGCCTGTCACCGATCATGATGCAATCTTCAGGTGATGCATTCAATCGCTCCAGCGCCATTTCGAACAGCAGAGGCTCGGGTTTGCCTATGGTTACCGCTTTCTTAGCCGTAGCCAGTTCAAAAGGTGCCACCAATGCTCCGCCGCCGGGTAACACCAGATGAGTGCCATTATTCCAGGAATCCACATTCACATCAGGGTTCGTTGAAATGAGTTGCGCACCCTTTGAGAGGACAAGATTGATTCCAGTGATCAGTGCGTCATAGTCCAGCCCCGGGCCTTCACCGATGACCACGAAATCGGCCTCGAGGGCATCAGGTTTCCCTGCTTTTTCCAGCGCTTCATGGAGTCCTTTGCCGCCGATCGCATAGTAGCGGAAGTCGGGCATTCGCCGGCTCAGCCATAACGCTGTCGCATCTGCTGAAGTCAGGATTTGCTCGGGAAAACTGGGGTTGAAGCCCATCCCGGAAAGACGCTCGGCGATTGCTCCGGGAGATAAGACAGGATTGTTGGTGACGAACAAGTGTCTGAATGGTGAAATCCGCGCGATAAACTCGCGGGCGCCCGGCAGTACATGTTCCCCATGATAGAGAATACCATCCATGTCGATAAGGAAAGTTGTCACGGAAAGAAGTTTCCTCAGACTTGTTAACTCTGTCGGGATGACGAATCAGCCATCAGGGCAACAGAAATCAGATTACAAAAGCCTTATCTTGCAAGTGAACTTTGCTGTTTGGTCGGAGTGAGAGGATTCGAACCTCCGGCCCCTGCCTCCCGA
>DTXR01000370.1 GCA_012962365.1 Chromatiaceae bacterium
CGGATGGCGGTGCCGATTTCGATAGAGGTACGCAGGTCGTAGGATTTGGGCAGGATTAATGCCGCCAGCAATCCCAGCAGCGTCACGCCGATGGCAACCTTCAAGAACAGCTTGCGATGTTTTCTAAACGTCAGCCAGATGTCCACCAGGCTGATTTCATCCTCGGTATTCGGGATGTATTGCACGGGATAAACGGGAACAGGCTGGTTTTCTTTCATGTTGATCGGTCAGCGTGGGTGGGAATAAACGGATAGGGCATTTTACATGGTTTTATAGTCGAAGTATCGCATGGGCTCTTCGGGCAGCGAACAGCATGGCAGGGTGGAATGCATTTGCCAGTAGTGGGTTTTCCTGCGATTCATGATTCGAGTTGCCTCGGCAGTCCCCGACATTGCCGGATACGTATGCGTTTGTTTCTGCTGCTCAGCCCGGACTCGATGATGACCCGGGCTTTGGGCACCCCAAATTCCTTTGCCAGATACTTCACTAGACAGGCGTTGGCCTTGCCGTCTGTGGGTGGGGCCTTGATACGCAGTTTGCGGACATCGTCCATGATTTCGCCGAATGCATCCTTGCCGGCACGGGGCTGCAGCTTGAGGAATAGCAGCAGATCCTCCCCGTCCTGCCGGTACCAGCTCATCAATCTATGACAGGAGTGCCGCCGCCAGCTGGTTCAATGGGGGGAGGACGAGCATTTTCAGCACGATCAGCCCCAGGATGGCGGCCATGGGGGAGAGGTCGATGCCGCTGATGGGGGGGATGATCCGCTGTACCGGACGCAGTACAGGAGCCGTCAGGGAATAGAGCAGGTTGGCTGCGGGGTTGTAGGTGCCGGGGTTCACCCAGCTGAGGATGGCCTGGATAATGATGGCATACAGGAATATGTTGATTATGAGCTCGACCAGGCCGGGAATCGCGCCAATGATGGCGAAAACAGGGGCAAAACTGCCAGTCGATATCAGCACCACCAGCAGCAGTTCAACCGCTTTCAGTGCCCATGCCAGGACGAGTGCCGCTATATCCATGCCGCCCATGGCGGGGATGATGCGCCGCACAGGCACCAGCGCGGGGGAAGTGACCTTGACGATGAATTGGGACAGGGGGTTGTAGTAATCGGCGCGGGTCAGCTGCACAAAGAAGCGCAGTAACACGACAAGGATATAGGCTTCAAACAGAAACTGCAGGATGAAAACCAGTGGATTGGTGGCGTAACCGGCGCCCATTATTCTTCCTCTCCCAGAGATGCTGACATCTCTACAGAACGGTCCCTAGCGGCCGTTAATGCCTTGTCCACCAGTTGCTCTAGACCCTGTTCCTGGAAGGCGCCGATGGCTTTTTCCGTGGTGCCGCCAGGGGAGGTGACGCTCTTGCGCAGGTCAGCCAGACTGGTGGTGCTTTCCAGCGCCATACGGGCGGCACCCAGGGCAGTTTGCAGTACGAGCAGGTGGGCTGTTTTCTCTGTCAGTCCAAGTTTGCGGGCACTGTTTTCCATGGCTTCCATAAACAGAAAGAAGTAGGCGGGGCCGCTGCCGGAAACGGCGGTAAGTACGTCCATTTGCGCTTCATCATTCAGCCATATGGCGATGCCGGTTGCGCGCATGATGTGTTCCGCGGTGCTGCGCTGTGCCTCGCTGATGCTTTCGGGCGCATACAGCCCGCTGGCACCGGCGCCCAGCATGGCGGGGGTGTTAGGCATGACGCGCACCAGAGGAACATCTTTCCCCAGCCAGCGCTGCAGGCTGGCATGGCGAATGCCTGCGGCGATAGACAGGCACAGGGGCGTACCCTGTGCCAAAGCGGGTGCAATGGCGGTTGCGACTTCCTTTAGCACCTGGGGTTTGACGGCCAGGATCAAAATGTCGGCTTCTCTGGCGGCGAGCGTGTTGTCGTCGACTGTTCGTATGCCGAACTGGACGGCCAGTTGTTCCCGGCGTTGTTCATCGGGTTCGGCCACCAGGATGTCTTGCGGCGCTGTGCCGTCTTCGATCAATCCATTGATCAGGGCGCAGGCCATGTTGCCGCCGCCGATGAATGCCAGGGTGCTGTTGTTCATTATTTTCTCGGTCCAAAAATTGCCGTGCCAATACGTACCATTGTAGCGCCTTCACAGATGGCTGCCTGCATATCTCCTGACATGCCCATGGAAAGGCTGTCCAATGCATGACCCTGCCTGTTCATTTCATCCAGCAGTTGTCTCAGCCGGGCGAATACCTGGTGCTGTCGATTCACGCTTGCCGCTGCCTGCGGCATGGTCATCAGTCCGCGTAGTTGCAGATGGGGCAGGTCTTGCAATTTTTCAAGCAGCGGGCCAAGTTCTTCTTCCGGGATGCCGCTCTTGCTCTGTTCGCCTGTGAGGTTCAGCTGCACACAAATATTCAGCGGAGGAAGATTCGGTGGGCGCTGGTCATTCAGGCGTCGGGCATGCTTGAAACTGCTCAGCGTATGCACCCAGGAAAAGTTTTCGGCGATGGGGCGGGTCTTGTTGGATTGGATGCGCCCGATGAAATGCCATTCGATATCGCAGTCTATCAGCTCGGGGATCTTTTCGAGGGCATCCTGCAGATAGTTTTCCGCAAATGCTTTTTGTCCGGCCGCCCATGCTTCGCGTATTTCCCTGGCCGGGCGTGTCTTGCTCACGGCGATGAGCCGCACACTGGTTGGATCTCTGTCACAAGATAAGGCAAAGCGTCTAATCTGCGCTTGCACCTGTGATAATCTTTCCTGCAGTTTGCTCATGGTGACCTGAAAAATACCTTATGGGATAGGTTTGGTCTGTACTATTATAAGTCTATTCTGATTGCATCGAACATCGGGGGACGATGTCGGACTATGCGGGTAGTTACCTGATAAAGCCGGCGGGGTGCTTTCCGGAAACTTAAAGAGGGATTTCATGGATATTACAGAACTTCTTGCTTTTAGCGTCAAGCACAACGCTTCGGACTTGCATTTGTCTGCCGGGCTGCCTCCCATGATACGTGTGGACGGTGATATCCGGCGCGTCAATGTGCCTGCGCTGGATCACAAGACGGTTTACGGTCTCGTTTACGACATCATGAACGACAAGCAGCGCCGGGACTATGAAGAGTTTCTGGAAGTGGATTTTTCTTTCGAGATCCCCGGCCTGGCGCGTTTCCGGGTCAATGCCTTCAACCAGGATCGTGGCGCGGCAGCTGTTTTCCGTACCATTCCTTCCAAGGTGCTGACCCTGGATGACCTGCAGTGTCCTGCCACTTTCAAGACCATCTGTGAAAATCCGCGTGGTATCGTACTGGTGACCGGGCCCACCGGCTCGGGTAAATCCACCACCCTGGCGGCCATGATCGACTACATCAACGATAACGAGTACGGTCATGTGCTCACCATTGAGGATCCCATCGAATTCGTGCACCAGAGCAAGAAATGTCTGATCAACCAGCGGGAAGTACACCGGGATACCCTGGGTTTCTCGGAAGCCTTGCGTTCCGCCCTGCGGGAAGACCCGGACATCATTCTGGTGGGCGAACTTCGGGATCTGGAAACCATCCGCCTGGCGCTGACGGCGGCCGAGACCGGTCACCTGGTGTTCGGTACCCTGCACACCAGCTCAGCTGCCAAGACCATCGACCGTATCGTGGACGTATTCCCGGCAGGTGAGAAATCCATGGTGCGCTCCATGTTGTCGGAATCCCTGCGAGCGGTTATTGCCCAGACCCTCCTGAAAAAAGTGGGCGGCGGTCGTACAGCGGCTTGGGAGATCATGGTCGGTACTCCGGCCATCCGTAACCTGATTCGTGAGGACAAGGTGGCGCAGATGTATTCCGCCATTCAGACTGGTCAGGCCGTGGGCATGCAGACGCTGGATCAGCACCTGAAAGAATTGCTGCAGAAAGGCCTGATTACCCGCCAGGATGCCCGCGCCCGGGCGCAGAACAAAGAAGCTTTCGTTTGATGCCGGCCGGCCGATGTGCCTGGCTGATATTTGTTAGAGGAATATAGATGGAATTCAATGATATTCTCCGCCTGATGTCTGACAAAAAGGCATCGGATCTGTTCATCACCGTAGGTCGGCCGCCCTGTCTGAAAGTGGATGGCCACATCAAGCCCATATCCAAGACGGTACTGAGTGCTGATCAGACGCGGGAACTGGCATTCGGCCTCATGAGCCCGGAGCAGCGCGAGGAGTTCAAGCATACGAAGGAATGCAACTTTGGCGTCAGTGCCGAGGGTATCGGGCGTTTTCGTGTCAGCGCCTTCGTGCAGCGGGATGCGGTGGCCATGGTGTTGCGGCGTATCGAAACCACTATTCCCAGTTTCGAGGCGCTTCAGCTGCCGCCGATCATCGAGAAGCTGGCCATGGTCAAACGCGGACTGATCATTTTCGTGGGTGCTACCGGCACCGGTAAGTCCACGTCTCTGGCGGCCATGCTGGGCTATCGTAACGAGCACAGTGACGGCCATATCATCTGCATCGAAGATCCCATCGAATTTTTGCACCAGCACAAGGGCTGCATCGTGGCCCAGCGTGAAGTCGGGATTGATACGGAATCCTATGAAGTTGCGCTGAAAAATACCCTGCGTCAGGCACCGGATGTGATACTCATCGGCGAAATCCGCACCCGTGAAGTCATGGAAAATGCCCTGACTTTCGCAGAAACCGGCCACCTGGTGCTGTCCACCCTGCACGCCAACAACGCCAACCAGGCGCTGGAGCGTATCCTGCATTTCTTCCCGGAAGAGCGCATGAGCCAGGCGCTGATGGACTTGTCCCTGAATCTCAAGGGAATCCTTGCCCAGCAGCTGATCCCGAGGGCGGATGGCGTTGGTCGCAGGGCTGCTGTTGAGGTGTTGTTGAACACGCCCCTGGCATCGGATCTGATTCTCAAGGGAAAAATCCATGAACTCAAGGAACTGATGAAGCGCTCCCG